>JAIKVO010000117.1 GCA_024685655.1 Treponemataceae bacterium | reverse complement strand
AAGACGCGGTACATTTCTTTGACCATTCTTGTAATACTTCTTACGCGCGGCTTGCCGTTCGTGATTTTTGTAAGCTGGAGCTTGCCAAGTTCCTGTTCCAGTTTATCAAGAGCGAACATGTTTTCTGGATCCTTGAAAGCGCCCTCTTCGTCAAACTCTATCATAACGTCGTAGCTGTATATGTTTCCGAGTTTTGTCTCAAGGATTTTCTCAATTCGCTGAATGAAGGGAACTTTGTTGCCCATGAACTTCAAGTAGTCCATGTTTACTTCCATTTTCAAAAGGCCAGGAACGCACGCCGCAATAATAAGAACGGAAATTACCGTTACGAGCTTGCTGTGCTTGACAATTGATTTACCCATGCCTTCAAAAGCCAAATCTGCTTTTGTCGCTCCCTTTGTCTCGGCAAGGGCAGGTGCTCTGTCTTTTCCGAAACTCAAAAAAATCGGGATTAAAATAACAACATAAAGATAAACCATCAAAACTACGCTTGCCGCGACAGCACCAAGCCAAATCATCGGGCGGATATTTGCGAACAGGAAAGAAAGCAAAGAAACCGCCGTTGTAATGACCGTGAATAAGATAGGCCAGCCTGTTTCCTCAACAGCCTGAATAACGGATTCTTTTCTTTTTCCGGTCTGTCGGAAGTGCATCTTAAAGGCATTTATATAATGAAGAGCGTATCCAATAGAAAGAGCCATGCCCAAAAGAACCGGGAGCGACATCATATCTGAATCGGCAGGGATATTAAGGAGCCCTGTAAAGCCCAGAACAGTTCCTATACCAAACAGGGTCGCAACGAACGGAACAATAACGCCGGAAAAAGAGCGGACGAAAACGATAAGACAAACAAGCATCGTAGCAAAGCCCAAACCGATTCTCATCACAAAATCAGACGTGAGCACGTCTTCTTTTTCGGCTGTGGTGTATGCACTTCCTATCGGCATAAGAGTCCAGCGGTCGCTTTTGAACTCATCGCTCATAATGACTTTTTCTGCAGCGTGACCGACAGCAGAAACATCCTCGCTTTCATTTTTGAACGGATTCAGCTTTAAGGAAATCCAAGTTTCTTTCGCATTGTCAGAAACAAGGTTGTTCACTATAGACTCCCTGCTTAAAATAAAAGCCTTTTTCTCTGACAATTCGGCAGCGTCGGTCGGAATACCGTCGTCAAAAGGGCTTTTTACATCGAAACCGTCTTCTGTTCCGACCGGGATAGAAATTGTCGTAAGGGAAGTAACTTTGTCCGCGAAAGGAACCTCGGTCTCAAGCTTTTCTCCGAGTTTGTCAATCATATTAAGAACATCAGGCGCAAAAACATCGTCTGCCTGTACAAGAACAAGGACATACTGGTCGTTGCCGAACACTTCCTTAAAGTGGTCGGAATTCTTTTTGATTTCGCTGCCGTTGACAATCCAGTCGCTATTGCTGCTTTCTGAACGGAAGTTTTTCATACCGATAAGGCAGACAATCGTCCAAACAGCAAGAACGATTAAGCAAAGCTTGCGGTGCTTTATTTGACCCTCGCCAACTTTGCGGAAAAATTTGTTGATTTTCGAGACTTTCATAAATCCTCCATGAAAGATGTGAATGAAATATATAAATGATGTATCTGTAGTTAGTCAAAGCTAACTTTTACAACATTCTAGGCACTCTTTCGTGCTGGTTCTACCAAAAGACGACACATTTTTAACACTTTTCGCTCATTCTGATAAAAGTTATTATTAATGATTAAAGTTTGTTTTTTTGTTTTTACCTCGCTTATAGAAAATTCCTCAAATTGCGGATATAATAAAGGCAATGGCAAACAATTCAGTTTCAATTGATGTTTTCAAACATATCTGATTAAAGGGAAAAAAAACAACAGGGGCAAAAATGACACTTAGCGATATTCTTACCACAGAGGAAATTTCCAAACTAACACAGTTTTCTGATTCCGAAAAGAAATGGCTAGAAGCAAGGATTCTTCAAGGAATAAATGAAGATGGAAAATCTATTTTAAAAGTAAACTGCATAGTCCGCGAAAAAGAAATCGAACTCAAGAAAGAAGAAGTTGTCAGACAGATTTATGCGCATAAACTCATCGAAGAATACAATTATCCAAAGGATCGCATAGAGTTTGAAAAAATCGTTCAGATGGGACGGGACGATTCAAAGCGTGCGGATATTGTTATTTATGAGGATGAACATAAAACAGCTCCTTATATCGTTGTTGAATGTAAAGCTCCAGGAAAAGAAAAAGTTAAAGGTCAACTTGAAAATTACTGCAAGAATCTTGGCGCGAGCATTGCGGTAGAAGTTGATGGTGGAGAAGTAAAAGAATTCTATTATAACCGTCAGAGTTCTCAGAATAAAAATTATAAATTTGAAAAAATAGATCGCCTGCCGAAATTTAATGAAACATTGGATCAAATTTTAAGCGACCGTTTTACAATCAAAGACCTTATTCTTGCTGATGAAAAAAACACAACTTCTCTGAAAGATGTAATTCTTGAACTGGAAGATAAAATCTTTGCTAATTTTGGTGGCGATGTTTTTGAGGAAGTTTTTAAATTTCTTTTTGCGAAATTGTATGATGAATACCTTTCTGCGGAAGATAACGACAAACTTTCTGTATACATAAATGATGAAATAATAAGTCATGTCAGTGAATTCACGAAAGACGAAAAGTTTCGTCAGCTTGAATTCCGGTCTCTTGGGGCAGAAGGTCAGGTTTATGATAGGGTGCAGAATCTTTTTGACAAGGCACAGAAAAAATGGGTTGGAATCTTCCCAGAGAACACAAAATTCGAGCTTGGCGCTTCAGATGTAAAAATCGTCGTCAGCTATCTTGAGAATGTAAAGCTCTTCAATTCAAATCTTGATGTAATAGATGACGCTTTTGAGCATTTGATGAGCAAGTCTCAGAAAGCCGAAAAAGGTCAATTTTTTACGCCCCGTTATGTAATCGATATGTGCGTAAAGATGATGAATCCTTCGGAAGAAGATGCAATGATTGATACGGCTAGCGGAAGCTGTGGCTTCCCCATGCATACAATTTTCCATGTTTGGAACAAAATAAATCCTAAAAAGCACAATTTTGTGAACACAAAACGAAGCCAGCGCGAAACAGATTATGTGGACAATAAGGTTTTTGCGATTGATTTTGATGAAGTCTGCGTTCGTGTTGGTAAAATGCTCAACATCATTGCGGGCGATGGAAAAACAAATGTCCTCGAACTTAATACGCTTGATTACAATGTCTGGAACGGAAGCAAATACCTGAAAAAGCCCGGATGGTCAGAAAAATATATCAGCGGATTTCACAGGCTTGAAGGCTTCGCCCAAGAAAAAGACAAATACACAAAATATAATTTCGATCTGATTCTTGCAAATCCGCCTTTTGCCGGCGACCGTTCTGATTCAAAAGTAATCGCTCTTTATGAGCTTGGCTACAACGAAAAGAAAAAACTCAAGAACAACATAGGCCGCGACATTCTTTTTATTGAGCGCAATTTGAATTTCTTAAAGCCGGGAGGAAGAATGGGAATCGTGTTGCCGCAAGGAGACTTTAATAATTCAAGCGAGAAATACCTTCGTGATTTTATTGCTTCGAAGTGCCGGATTCTTGCTGTCGTTGGTTTGCATCCGAATACATTTTTACAGCATACAGGAACAAAAACAAGCGTTTTATTCGTGCAGAAATGGACGGACGAAAATTGCGGATTCCCTAACATTTGCCCAAAACCGCCAGCTGACGAAAACGGCAATATTGATTACCCGATTTTCTTTGCAACAATGCAGGAGCCGACCGTAAACAATCAAAAAGAAAAAATCTATGTCACGGAAAATTATGTCACATGGACTAAGTATTATTATTCTATTAAAAACGGTGAGCTTGTAACAAAGGCAGAACCACAGGAAACAGAATGGAAGTCTACGGAATTTATACAGGACTTGTTCATTCAGGATTACGGTGAGCTAAACGCTCATAAAAAGTGGATTTTAAAACCTGTAACATTCGTAAAAAAGACTCTCAATAAAAAAGACTCTGAGAATCAAAAACTCGTTGCCTTAAAAGAAAAACTTTCTTTGGATGAATGGTTTAGCCTTTCGAAAGAAAACAGAAAATACTACAAGGAAATTCTGAATGACGGAAAAGACTGCGATTCATACGGCGCGGACGAAATTGGGCTAGATGAATTTAACGCATTGGACAAGGAAAAGCAGAAATTTTACCTTAAAACGGAAGATGTAAAAGAAAACAACGGAGTGCGCATAAAAGACACTCACGGTCATATTTTTGTAAAGCACGATTTGTTCAACCACGACAGAGACTTGGACACATTATGGACTTTGCGTGATGTCAGGTTAAAAGGACGGTATTCTAAGGACGGAATAGCCGAGGCGTTCGCGGAGTTCGGAAAGAAAGAGAGATTAAGTTTTTTCTAAATAGCCCTTTTGACGAAGCAAAATACAAGGCTTTGTTAAAAGGGCTGGAAGTGAGTGAAGTTAAATTCAGCGAATTAAATGATGAACATAGAATTGATGCGGAATATTTTGTAAAAGAAAATCTACTTGAAGAAAAGATACTTTCTGATTTCGGAACACTAAAAATTGGTGATATTGCGACTGTTACGGACGGTATTCATACTTCTATTGATTATGATGAAAACAGTCGTGTTAATCTGATTTCTGCAACTTCACCGAAAGAAAATGTTTTTGACCTTTCTCGCGGTGCATTTATTTCGAAAAAGGCTCATGCAGAAAACCCAAGAACCGCTTTAAGAAAAAATGATGTGATAATCTCAACGGTTGGTACAATTGGAAATTGTGCTGTTGTTGATGACTCCATTCTTCCCGCAAACTCAGACCGCCATGTTGGCATTGTCAGAATAAGCAATGATTATTCGCCTTATGTTCTTTCCACATTTTTGCTTTCAAAATACGGCAGAATGCAGACTTTACGAGAAAGTACAGGAAATGTTCAGCTAAATCTTTTCATTTATAAATTGCGCGAATTACAGATTCCAAACTTTAGCACAGACTTTCAGCAACAAATCGAATCGCTCGTAAAATCTGCACACGAAAAACTCAGCCGTTCAAAATCACTTTACGCACAGGCAGAAGATACGCTGCTTTCTGAGCTTGGCTTGAAAGATTTGCAACCGAAGAACGAGGAGGTTTCGATAAAGACATTCTCAGATTTTGCTTCCAGCGGTCGCTTGGACGCGGAGTATTATCAGAGCAAGTATGATGAGATTGAGGCAAAGATAAAATCCGTGTCGCATAAAACACTGAATGAAATAGCTGATATTCAAGATGCGAATTTTAATCCAAACGCAAAAACACTTTACAAATACATCGAACTTGCTGATATAGGCTCTTCGGGAGAAATCACAGGCTGTACAGAAGATTTAGGCGAGAATCTTCCAAGTCGTGCGCGTCGTATTGTTCATACTGGAGATATTCTTGTTTCATCAATAGAAGGCTCTTTGCAATCTTGTGCAATTGTTCCGAAAGGATACGACGATGCATTGTGTTCAACAGGGTTCTATGTTTTGAAAGCTCTTGCAATGAATTCTGAAACTCTTTTGATTTTGCTAAAATCAGAAATAATGCAGCAACTTCTCAAAAAAGGCTGTTCTGGAACAATTTTAACGGCAATCTCAAAAGATGAGCTTAAACGCGTCATAGTCCCTATTCTTCCGCAAGAAACACAGGAGCAAATTGCGGACTATATACAGCGGTCGTTCACTCTGCGGGCGGAAAGCAAGTGGCTTCTGAACGAGGCAAAGGCAAGCGTAGAGCGAGAAATTGAAAAATAAGGAGCGTGTTCAATGGAAAACGAAATACACCCGACCGGCAATCTAATGATTTATCAGAATGAAAAAGGAGATACAAAAGTTGACGTTCTTTTTCAAGATGGAAATATCTGGATGACACAGGCTGCGATTGCACAGCTTTACCAGACAAAACCTCAAAACATCACTCAGCATATAAAAAATATCTATGAAGATGGCGAATTGGAAAAAAATCGAACTTGTAAGAATTACTTACAAGTTCAAACAGAAGGAACCAGGCAAATAAAACGCAATACAAAGCATTACAGTTTTGAAATGATTCTTGCCATTGGTTACAGGGTGCGGACTCGCATCGGTATTCACTTTAGGAACTGGGCTACATCTTTAATTCATGAATACACACAAAAAGGCTTTGTCTTAAATGACGAACGGTTAAAAAATCCAAAAGAATTTGGTGATGATTATTTTGACGAACTTCTGGAACGTATAAAAGACATTAGGGCTAGCGAACTTCGGTTTTACGAAAAAGTTAAGGCAATCTACTCTACAAGCATTGATTATGACAAAAATGACGAGAAAACAAAACTTTTCTTTAAGACCGTTCAGAATAAAATGCATTACAGCGTTCATTCCCACACCGCGGCGGAAATTATAGACAGACGCGCAGATTCTACAAAAGACAATATGGGGCTGACAAGCTGGAAAGGTGCAGTTGTTCGTAAGGGTGATGTAGATATTGCAAAGAATTATCTTTCAAAAGACGAAATTGAAGCCCTCAATCGTATTGTTGTCATGTATCTTGACTATGCAGAAGATATGGCAAAACAGCATATTCCAATGCATATGGCAGATTGGGAAAGCAAACTTAATGACTTCTTGAAATTTTATGGGCGCAAAGTACTAGATAACGCAGGAACTGTTACTGCTGAAAAAGCTAAACAAAAAGCATATTCTGAATATGAAAAATTTAATACTGCAAGAATTGAACGGCAAAAAAAAGAATTGGAGGAACTTGAAAACAAAGTCAATATATTGCAAGGGGAAAAATAGGTGACACTATGCAAGATGAACTCATTATCTATAAAACTGATGACGGCAAACCTGATGTAAAACTCTATTCAAAAGACGGCGTAATCTGGATGAATCAGCAGCAAATGGCTTTTCTTTTTGACACCTAAAAGCAACTTATTAGTCATCATGTTGCTAATATCTTGCAGGAAAAGGAACTAGACGAAAAATCAGTTGTCAAAGATTATTTGACAACTGCCGCAGAATTGATTTTGATGCTCGCAGAAAGCATTTTGAAGCCATTGAAGCTGACAAGCAAGATGAAAAAGAACTAAAAATGCTTGAAGACATAGAGATAAGCATAAAAAATAAAAGATAAAACTTTGTATTATTCAGATAAAATAATGTTTTCAAACACTAAATTTTCTCAAAAATAATGTTTACAAACACTAAAACTGCTTAAAAATAATGTTTGGAAACACTAAATCCGTGCCTGTTATAGCGAATAGGCGGTTGTAAAATGCATAACAGTTAGCTATTGCTAACAATTTGTAAAAGTGATATCTTTTTATACGTGAGTTAGCTCTGTCTAACTCACGTCGTCTCATTAACATCCATCTCAGGAGAAAAAAATGATAAAATCGGTTGCACCGTATATCGGAAAGTACAAAAAATATACGGTCATTGCGTCTTTTCTAACCACGCTCGGAATTATCGCGAACGTGGTTCCTTATTTCTTTTTGTATCAGCTGATAGTTCCGCTTACACAGCACGAGCTGCCGGACTTGAAGTTTGTTCTCGTTCGTGTCGCGGCGATTTTCGTGTGCCTTGCGCTTTACGCAGTTTTGTACAGCCGCGGTCTTGCGTTCTCGCATGTGAGCGCATACAACACACTTAAAAACATCCGCATTTCGCTTAAAAGCCGGCTCGAAAACCAGCCGCTTGGCAACATCAAGGAGCTTGGAACAGGGCAGATTAAGCGCGTTTTTACCGACGACATAGACCAGATTGAACTTTTGCTCGCGCACGCAATTCCAGAGGGTATTGCGAATATCACGATTCCGTGCGTCGTAATTGTTGCCATGTTCTTTGTTGACTGGCGGCTCGCGCTTTTGACACTTGCGGCAGTTCCGCTCGGCATTCTTGCTATGAGC
>JAIKVO010000102.1 GCA_024685655.1 Treponemataceae bacterium | reverse complement strand
TGCCGTAAGCATAAAAACAACAAGAATTACAATTCCAGAAACAATAAGATCCCGGTGTACTTTAAACTGTTTTTTTGATGATAACGCTTCCATAATACTATTATAGCACGTAATACAAAATCTTTCGCACTTTTTTTCTGGATTTAGTTGTGTTATCATATAAATTAGCCGATAATTTAACGAATCCCTATAAACAAATTGATTATTCAACTTGTTGCCAACATAATGAGCTTTGCAGACAAAGCAAAGGGATAAAATAAATGCGGATTACCGCAGGAGTATTTTTGATGAAAAAAGCGATTTACTTGCTTTTACTGACAATATTTGCCACCTCAGCCATTTTTGCAATAGATATTGAAGGTTCTGCATCAGTGTATACAGCCGGCAAAACAGCAAGTATCAAAACAATAGATATTCTAGAGATTGGAAACGCAAATATAGGAATAACACTTCCGCTTGATTTTAATAAAAACACAAAACTCAAAATTGCAGGTGATGTTTCCGCCACATGGAAAATAAATACCACAAAAGTTGATTTTGTCGCAGACTGCACCGAACTGGAACTTTTGATGTCAATTCCTCTCTCAGAGAATTCGTACGGTTCTTTTGAAATGGGACGTTTTTCTGTCAAAGACTGTACGGAACTTATTTTCGACCAAAAACTCGATGGAGTTCGTTTTCTTATAGATTCACCGTTTATTAAAACTCATCTTTACGGCGGATACACAGGTTTCATTAACGCAAGAAAAAACGAGATGCTTCCTTCCAATACAGCGACAGGAGTCTACGCTTTTGCACCTTCTTTCATAACTTTTGATTTTTTCGCATATTTGCCTGATATATATGAAGACAAATCTCTTGGATTAGAATTTCTTGGTGCATTGAATTCTACAGCAGCCGCATCAAACAAAATGTACGCAATTGCCCGCATCGACGGTGAATTCCTATATTTTATTCCTTACACCCTTTGTTCTGCTTTTTCATGGACAAATGAGGGAGGATCCTTTGGAAACATGGCGAATCTTTCCTTTGCAAGTATGGAGTATACGATTAATTCCATGCATTTTGGCGGAAAAGTATTACACGCATCAGGAAACACCCCAAATTTTAAAAATTTCAGGCAGCTTACTGCCGTTTATGCAGATAAAGCTTCTTCTATTCTTTATTCAAATCTCATCAACATCGGTTTATTCTTCGATAATACGACATCCGACAAAGTAAAGATATCAACCGATGCTTACGCTTTCCTTTCACTCGGTGAACAACAAGCCATTATCTTTGACGGATTACAGTGGGCCTTGAATATAAATATACCTTTCACAGGCTCATCAAAGCTTGTGTTTGATGTTAATCAGTTTATTCCTATTAAAAACAAATCATTATTCCACACAACGCTTTCAATGAATCTCACGTTCGGATTCTAAGCAAACAGCATATCAAAATGCCCCGCCCCAATCCTAAGCAATTGTAAACGCATAGTTTCTATTACGAGTCGCTATTTATCTACGCACGGGGACCATTGGAGCAACGAAACACCGCACGCCATTAAACCCATAAGACAAAAAAAGGATGCCTGAACAACGTCCAGACATCCAACAAGGGAGAAAAACGAAAAATTTTTTGGGCAGCATGGCAGTCTCGTTTAACAACTGCCAGCTGTTTGTGCCATCCCTATTTTATTCTTTTATCGCTCCTCCTGCAACACCCTCTGCAAGTTTTTTCTGGAAAATGAAGTAAACAACCAGAACAGGTATAGTTGCAATGACGAGAGCAGCTATCTGCCAACCGAGCTGAATACCTGTGCGGCTGGAGAATGAGTAAACACCGACAGGCAGTGACTTCGTTGTTTCTTTAGAAGCCATAACAAGAACAAGCAAGAACTCGTTCCAAATGCCGAGTGCGGTCATAATACTTATCGTAACGATAACTGGAACAGTCATAGGAACAATAATGCTTATGAACGTACGGAACGGAGTCGCACCATCGATATAAGCAGATTCAACCAAGCTGTCCGGTAATCCTTTTATGTATGTTGACGAAAGCATTACAGCCATCGGAAGACCGAACGCCGTATAAACCATGATTATACCGATATGTGTGTCGGTAAGCCCAAGCTTCGTAAGCATAAGGAAGAGCGGAACGATAAGCTGGTTAATATCGAGCAAGTAACCGAGCGCAATAGCAGCAGATACAATTGCCGCAGTTTTCTTGAACTTAAACTTCGTGGTTCCGTAACCAAGCATAAGACCAAGAAGAACAACAAGGAACGTTGACGCAACTGTGTAGATAATACTGTTAATAAAGCCTTTACCAAGCTCACCACGGATCCACGCAGACCTAAAGTTCCACCACAGTGTATTCCAACCGATTCTAATCTGAATAGATTTAGGCAGATCCGAGCATTTAATCTGGACGCCTGTACCCGGCTGAATTGTCTTAAGATCTTTTCCGTCGAATGTCAGCGAACCTTCTGGAATATCATCACGTTTCACAAAGTGAACCAATATTCTTTTATGGCCACCGATTGTTGGCGACTCAAGAATAATAAGCTTTTCGTTTATTTCATCGATTTGTTTCGTTGATTTTATTCCCAACGATTCAAGAAGTCCGCTTGTATAAACAATATTCGTTTGCGGCTTAACAACATCATAGTAATTTTCACTAACGCTCAACAAATCGTGCGGCATTGAATATATGTTCTTTGTCAGCTCCTCATTTGTTTTGAACGAAGAATAAAGCATCCATACAAGAGGAATAAGCGTTATGACTGTCCACAAAATAAAAACAAAGTACGAAATCGGTTTCGCCAGATATTTGCCGAAAAAACCTGTTTTAGGAGCATCGCCCTGAATCTGTTTTGCCATATTAATACTCCTCGTCCGTACCAAGTTTCTTACCTACCCAGTTACTGAACGTAATGAGCAGTATACTTATCAATACAACTATGTTAGAAATCGTAGCACCATACGCAAACCGGAGCGGATCCTTTGCGTTGTTGAACGATGTTCGGTACATATATATAGGAAGAACTTCTGTGTTGATACGCTGTTTTCCTTCGGAAGCCAAAGCGAATATGAGCGAGAATCCCTTCAATGAACCAGCGATAGCAAGAATACAAGAAGTAAGGATTGCACCGGCAAGCAGCGGAATCGTTATCTTGTAGAAAATCTGGAACTCAGAAGCACCGTCAATCTTGGCAGCCTCGAACATACTTTCATTGATTTTCTGGAGATTGGCCAAGAAGATAATCATATAGAAACCGGTGTACATCCAGATAAGGGCAACACCGATAGGAAACATTGCCTGTTTAGGATCCATCATCATGCTGAACTGGGCACTTGGATCATTTCTAAAATACTGAATCATGCGAGATACAGGACCATCGATCATGAACAGCATACGCCACATAATACCAATAACGATTGTGGAAAGGAACTGCGGAAGGAATACCATTGACTGGAAGAAAGTCGCACCCTTTACCTGTTTTCTGTAAAGAATGAAAGCAAGTGCGAATCCAATCGGTATCTGTCCGAAAACTGATACGGCAACAACTATCATGTTGTTCTTGAACGCATACCAGAATTCTGGGATTTCTGTCGTTGCATCGACAATACCCTTATTCATCGTAAGGACTTTTATATAGTTAGCGAATCCCACAAAAGAAGGGGATTCGGTCATTGTCGGATTATAATTTGTAAAGCTTAGGAAAACTGAATAGCAAATCGGGTAGGCAATTATAAAGAGATAAAGCAAAAGACCGGGAGCAATGAACCCGATAAAAGTCAAAAGCTCTCTTCTATCTGTTTTTTTCACGGCACTTCCTTATAAACTGTTAAAAAAAGGGGAAGATTTACTCCCCCTTTCCTGCATAATCTATGAAGCCCGCCCTATTCAGAGCGAAGCTTCATAATTTTCTACATATTAATTACTGAGCGTCGAAAGCCTTCTGAACAACTGCAGCAAGGCCAGCAGCTGTCTGGTTGCCCATTACGATGTCCTGCATACCTGCATTGAGTGCGTCGTTAGCAGCACCTGTGAGGTAAGAGTCGATAACGTAGCATGAAGGATATGCACCGAGTGATGCTTTCTCTGCGATAAGTGGATCCATTCCCTCTGGTGTTACGAAATCCTTGAGGATTGGGCAAGAGATACCACCGTCAGCAAGGCGCTGGATTGTCTCTTCTGTGCTGAAGTAGTAAGCCATCCATTTCTTTGCAGCATCAAGAACAGCTGGGTCAGAAGCACCTTTCTTTGTGATACCATAACCAACCTGCCATGCACCAGCGATTGAACCGCTCATAGCTTTTTCACCAGGAACTGCTGGGATTGGGATAAGTTTGATATCTTTTGAAAGCTCTGCATAGTTAGCTTCACCGAAGCCCCACTGTCCGTCAATGTACATAAGGTACTTGCCGTTAGCGAAGTTTGATTTACCTGTACCATCGTCTGTAAGAGCTGAATCAGGTGTAAGGATACCATCTTTTACCCACTGAGCAAGAACGTCAAGAGCTGCTACGAAATCTGGGTCTGTGAACTTAACTTTACCATTGATAGCATCTTCGATCCATGTTGCGTTTCCTGTTGTGCGAGGAATGATACCTGACATAACGCATGAACCCCATACCCAAGCATCAGCACCATGTGTTGAAAGACATACATAACCGTTGTCTTTGCAGAGCTTAGCAAGAGCTTTGAACTCTTCGTATGTTGTTGGGAGCTTTCCACCAATCTCGTTAAGGATTTTCATATTAACACCAACAACTGTACAATAGTTTGATCCACCAAGTGGGAGGTAAGGTCTTGTTCCGTTTCCGAAGAAATCAGGAATAAGGCTTACATCAATGTTTGATGGATAGTAAGGAACGTTGTTGATCTGCTGACCAGCTTCCTGCCACTCAGCACCCCAGCGAGCATCAGCACCCATATAAGCGATATCTGGAACATCGCCAGCAGCAAGGCGAGAAACAGCTTTCTGATGATATGCTTCATCATAGAGCATTTCATAGTTTACGATGATGTCTGGGTTCTCAGCCTGGAACTCATCACAAATTCTCTTGAATGTCTGGCCTTCAGCACCAGCGTTTTCACCATAACCCATGATGTTAAGAGTAACTTTTTTGTTTGCAGAAGCGTCTTTCTTTCCACCTGCAAAAACAAGTCCGAATGCGAGGATTGCAAACATGCAAACCAGCACAACTTTCTTAGAAAGTTTCATAATTTTTCTCCTCCTAAAGAGTTTCCTAAATAAATATACTTCAACCCGATGCATCCATATGACACATCAGGGAAAAGTCCGATTGTTAGTTGATTGTTTTTATCAACTAACGAAAGAATATCATCACTTTTGAAATCTGTAAAGCTTTTTTTTCAATTTTTTTTAGTTTTTTTTGAAAGCCCCCGAAAAATCGGTTAAAACACACTCTATTACTACATATTATTAATTTGCGCTTTCTAAGCTGTGTAAGCCATTATCAACAAAACGCCCATCTTCTTTGGCTTTCTGAGAACGCCCTAACAAAGGTTTTTTATCGTTGGTTGATTGTTTTCACCAACTAACGAAAGAATATCATCCCTTTTAAAATCTGTAAAGCTTTTTTCTCCTTTTTTTCGTAATTTTTTGCAACCACCTTAAAAACGGCTTAGACGCGATCTGCCCGCCACGGATTATTCGCTTGAGCTCCCTGCGTCTTAGATGACATAGTAGCAAGATATTCCAGTATCGACGGACCTTTTTCTGAAGGAGTAGAAAGGCTTGGAAGCGCGAAAAGCTGTTCTATGAACATCGCCGCAGCTCCGTAAGAAACCGACAAACTTCCGAACGAAGCCATTCTTACATCAAAAACCGATTTTCGTTCATACGGCCACTGAATCTTAACTCTTTCCCTTATATAGTTTTCTATTTGTCGTGCATGCTGCGGCTCTATGCCTCCGATATAAACAAGCTGAAGGTTCAGCGTATTCACCAGAAACGCGATATGCTGCGCAAGCTCAAAGAAAATAGAATTCATCTCATCATTATCAGTAATAATCGAAGCCAAGCTGTCCTCGCCGGAAAAGAACTGCCCTTTGTTTCCCTCTTCCCACAGCATACTGCGGAACTCACCGGCCGAACATTCCGGGCCTTTCACAAGCTTGCCGTTCATAACAAGTCCCAGTCCTATTGAAAGATTCTTTTTGGAATGTTCCATAGGCTGAAGAATTCGGTATTCAGTAAGAAGGAAAACCATGTTCTTAGCGAGCGAATCACCGGAAACCATCATCTCGCCGTAACAACAGCAGCGAGCGTCGTTTTCAACTGAAATAGGAATGTCCGTATATTTGGAAACATTTTCTATAAAAGGATAAGGACCTTCTATCATAAGAGGCACCGAGCATTCAATCAGCCCCTTGTCCGAATTGACAAGGGCAGGAAGCCCTACCCCGATACCTATCATCTTTACGCCAAGTTTTATCGCTTCGTAAGCGATCATTTTGTAGGCTTTGGAAAAAATACCTTCTATCCGAAGCTCGCGGTATGTGTCAGGACGAATCACTTCTTGATGCTGAAACAAAATTGAGCCATGAAGGTCGAGCAAACAGCATACAAACCGCTCCGGGTTTATCTCTATGCCGCCAACACAGGCAAACATCGGTGCTATTTCAAGGTAAATCGGCTTACGTCCGCCCTGTGGTCCTGTAACGCCTTCCGCAATCTCACTTATTATGCCAATATCGTGCAATGAAGCCACGATTTTAGTAACTGTTGACTTATCTATACCGAGGTTATTTGCAATTTCGATGCGGCTTATGCCTTTTTTTTGCCATATAAGACGCAAGATACGAGAAACATTTATATCTGAAAGTGAGTTAATTGATTTCATCTTTCAACTAGCATAGCAGTGATTTTTAAATTTGACAAGAGATTTTTTTCAAAGGGTGAATCCTTTGGATCCAAATTTAGGAATAGGATTCCTAAAACCTTACGTGGGAAAGGACAAAACCCTTAATTCCGAAGCACGTTTTTTTCCTCTCCCACACCCTCATCTTTTTCTGGCACGGTTCAAGGGGACTCCCCTTGAAAATCCCCACCCTCTACAGTTCGTTGTTGAAGTTATTCTTTTCTATATCAAGGAAATACTTCAACGTTCCAACTTTTAGCTCATCGGTTGCCGCATCATCCGCAACAAGTACAGCTTTTTTGTGCATCTGCAAACTGCTGACAGTCCACATCTGGGAAACGCCTTCCTCAACTGCGTGTTTCAGCGCAGTTGCCTTGTTGTGCCCGGTAATCAGAATAACAACTTCTTCTGCATCGTTAATTGTTCCAACACCTACTGTTAGCGCAGTAGTCGGAACTTTAGAAACATCATTCTCAAAGAAGCGTGAATTAACAATTATTGTATCTTTTGTAAGTGTCTTTACACGCGTTCTTGAAGAAAGAGACGAACCAGGCTCGTTGAATGCGATGTGCCCATCAACACCGACTCCACCCAAAAACAGATTGATGCCGCCCGCCGCTTTGATGGCTTCTTCGTAAGCGGCGCACTCTGCATCAAGGTCTTTTGCCATTCCGTTAAGGATATGAACGTTTTCTTTCTTTATATCGATGTGGCTGAAAAAGTTGCTCCACATAAAGTAGTGATAGCTCTGCGGATGATCTTCCGTAAGCCCTACATACTCGTCCATGTTGAATGTGACAACATTCTTGAACGAAACTTTTCCAGCTTTGTTAAGCTTGATAAGCTCACTATACGTTCCGAGCGGAGTGCTGCCTGTCGGAAGCCCAAGCACAAACGGCTTGTCAGCTGTCGGCGCAAAATCGTTAATGCGGCGGGCGATGTGGTTCGCAGCCCATACAGAACATTTGTCATAATCAGGTCTAATTATAACTCTCATTTACAAAATCTCCTTTTATAAAAAATTAGGGCAAAAAACTGAGTTACATCAGGACATAAAGAAACATTCAGCATAAAGTTCTTTATAAACGACTGCTCTCACCATTTTTTTTTGCTCCGAAAAACGCTTCCTCGTTTCACTCGTCAGAAGTTTTTCGTTTCACAAAAATGGCTACACAGTTGCTTCTTAAAAAAACAAAAGCCAGAACCTTGTCTATGCTCCGTATATTTCAACTAATTAAACTCAATGTTCGACCTAATTATTCTTAAACTCATAATCCGTCAATCAAAGACGTTCTTTTTAATCTCTCCACCTATTATAGAAACAAGAAGCTTGAATTGCTTGTCGAAAACAATTACATCAGCGTCTTTTCCGGGAATTATCATTCCTTTATTGTGATAATGCATTATCTGGGCAGGATTGAACGATGCGCACTTAACAGCCTGTTCCGGCTCAAACCCATATGAAACAAGGTTCTTCACGCCTTGCATCATAGTGAGTGCCGAACCGGCGATAACATCATCGGCCTTTCTATGGAAACAGCCGCCTTTGAAAACGACTTCCTCACCGTTAGCGAATAGCGGTCCCTCGGTTTGCTCCGTCGGCGTAAGAGCATCCGTAACAAGAACAATCTTGTCGAGCGGCTTGTCGCGTACCAGAAGTTTTATCAAATCAGGATGAACATGAACACCGTCTGCAATAATCTCGCATGACATTTCCGGATGTATGAGAACAGAACCGACTGCACCCGGGTTCCTGTGATGCATCTGACTCATCGCGTTAAAAAGATGAGTAGAATGAAGAATGCCAGCCTGCATTCCTTCTGTCATGTGCTTATACTCTGCGTTCGTATGGCCAGCCTGCAAAACGATTCCTTTTTTTAGGCAATCAAGCGCAAGGTCACGCATTCCTTTAAGTTCCGGGGCAACAGTCATATTGACGATATGCCCCTCAGACGCTTTCCAAAGCCTGTCCATCAGCGCAAGATCAACTTTTTTCACCGTTTCAGGGCGTTGGACTCCAAGTTTTTCAGGCGAAATGAACGGACCTTCCAAGTGAACGCCCATTATCTTCGCGCCTTTCTCATGCCCCATCGCCTTAAGAACTTCTTTAATACCGTTTATCATTGTTTCTTCTGACGAAGGGTAAAATGTCGGATTAAAAGCAGAAACCCCAAACTGAGCTAGCGACTCAGACATCTGGAGCATTGCATCCTCAGTAGGATTATCAGTGCCAAATCCTCTGAATCCGTGGATATGCGTGTCTATGAATCCTGGAGAAATATAAGCACCGTCAACGTCGATAATTTCCGTGCCTGCCCCAAGTTTTTTCTGGGCAAGCCTTTCCTCGCTGAAAACATCTTTTATTATGCCATCTTCTATAAGGACGGCACATTTTTCAAGCGTAAAAACTCCACTTAAAATTGTACCATTATGCAGACAAATTTTTTTGCTCATGTGCGTATACTAACACAACAAATAAATTCAGCGCAAGAAAAAAATTGACAAAA
>JAIKVO010000098.1 GCA_024685655.1 Treponemataceae bacterium | reverse complement strand
GCCGTATTTTTTGCCGTCGTGCAAAGCGAGGAACAGGTCATGGTTCCGGACGTGCTCGGAGAACAGCTTGAAGATGCCCTTCTTGAGCTGCAGGCAAAGGAGCTTTATCCGAAAATCCAGCTCCGCTACTCAAACAGCATAAACGAGAAAGGAACAATACTTGAGCAGGATCCACCTTTAGGAACGATTGTAAACGCCGGAAGACGCATCAATCTTGTCGTGAGCAAAGGTATTGTCGTTGACAGCGTAGGAAACTACATCGGTCAGAAAATTGACGACGTGCGCATCTCTCTTGCCGCCTTATTCTCTGGCTATACAGTTCCGCTCATAACACTTGATGACAACCCTATATATCAGGCAGACGAATCAGAGCCTGGAACCATTCTTGAGCAAAACCCTATTCCTGAAACAGCGATTACATCACCGGTGAAAGTCTCGCTCGTAGTCAGCAGCGGCCCCGGAAACGAAACGGCAAAGCTTCCTTGGCTCGTCGGAAAATCAATTGACGAGACGCTGCTTTTAATGAGCCGTACAAAACTTGTCTTTGATTTTGACACAAGGGCACTTAAAGCCGGTGAAAAGCCAGGCACAGTTGTAGCCCAGAAAAACTTCACCGAAGAGCCTTTGCCAGTATACTCAAGGTCAGAAGTTACAATAGCAATGCCGGACACGCCAGTTGAAAACGAGGTTTATGGCATATTCTCAACAAAGCTCGGCAAGTACCCATACGCACTGAAAGTGCAGATAGACATTATCCCGCAGGAAGGGGACAGCTATACGCTCATCTCTTTCAAGCATCCGGGCGGCAACCTTACGGTACCGTATCATGTACCAAGGTTCAGCGTCCTTGTCCTTTCCGTTCAGGACAAGGAGATAAGCCGAACGATGATTCAGTAGTGATTTAGTAACGATTCATTACTGAATCGTTACTGTACAGACTCTTACGGACGCTCCGTTACGGAGCCGTCCCCGTGCGCTATAAAAACTATCGGGCGGTTTTTCGTAAAGAAGCCGTTCTCTACAACGCCCGTTATGCTGTTTATGGAATCCTCCATTTTAGCGGCATTGACGGGCTTTTCCCACACACAATCAAGCACAATGTTTCCGTTGTCAGTAATTACGGGGCCGGCTTTTTTTACGCCCTCGCGAACCTTGCATGAGGCACCAAGTTTTCCAAGCGCGGCCGCCACAGGCACGCGAGCTTCCGCAAACACCTCCACAGGCAGGGGGAACTTAGTTCCAAGACTGGTAACGTCCTTTGTCTCGTCCGCGATTATAACAAGCTGACAGGCATTATACTCAACGAGCTTCTCTTTAAGATGCGCCGCGCCGCCTCCTTTTATAAGGTGGTTCTCAGGGCTTATCTCATCGGCTCCGTCTATAGCTATGTCGAGCTTGCCACCTATCTCGCGGCTTGAAAGTGAATACACAGGAATTCCCAGTTCCTCACAGGCAATCGTCGTCTGATAGCTCGTCGCCACAGCACGTATACCAGAAAGCTTTCCTTCCTTTATAAGTTCCGCAAGCCTATGTACGGCCGGCATTGCGGTAGAGCCTGTTCCAAGCCCTATCTTCGTTCCGTTCTTTATGAGTCCTCTTTCAAAAAGCCGGTTTATGGCTGTCTCGCCCACCAGCTTCTTCTGCTCAGATTGTGAAAGCATTTTTTCCTCCTAAGCCTCTGCAACGCTAGTAATTTCGCTACGGATAGCTATTGTGCATTCATGCACTTATTTTTCTAATTTTTTATGGAACCACTGCTGAACTTCTTTAGTCCAGCCTGTATACAACTCGAACTGTTTCACTGCCTGGAACTCAAGCATCATATATCCGTTTGCCACACGGCATCCCGCATGCTCTGCCCTTTCCAAAAGTGGAGTTTTTTCTGGCGTGTAAACCACGTCGTAAATGGCTTCGTGACCTCTGAATTTATAAAAATATATTGGATCATTCTCTGGTGTGTTCCTTATCTCCGGATAATCTTCTGCCCAGTAACTTTCCGACGGGTTCTGCTTTTGCACTTCCTTCTTATAGTTCTGGCCTACAGTTGTAGTCTGTATTATAAGGTCGGAATAAACTTCAATCAGATCGTTGCTCGCAGGTTCCAGAGCGGCATATTTGAAGCCGAACTGCTCCGCAATTCTTTTTGCCCTTGCGATAGTCCTGTTGAAAATACACGCTTTTCCACGAAGCTGCCTGACAGCGAAAGCCGCCGCCCTTGCGACGCTTCCGGCACCTATTATAGAAACACGCCTGTGCGCCAAGTTCTTCGCTCCAAGGAACTCACAGAGTGCTTTTTGAAGTCCCTCAGGATCAGTGTTGTAACCAATCCAGTCATTTCCGCGCTTCACAGCAAGGCTGCATGCGCCTGTATCGCCCACTTCCTCAGAAATCTGCCTAAGGTTCGGCAATACCTCTTCCTTGAATGGTGTCGTAACTGACAAGCCCTTCATGTTTGCCTCGTCAGCAAACTCCATTGACTCCTCAATTGTCTTTGAGCGCAACGGTATATACACGGCATTCATGCCGAACTCCCTGTATATTTTGTTGTGGATATAAGGGCTACGCGAACTTTCCAGAGGGTAACCAGTTATGCCGTACAGCTCGGTGTTTTTGTCGATTGAGTTGAAGTTATATGTCTCAACAAGAGTTCTTGGGTCTATGTAATTGAGGTTGCTGCGGTCTCCGTCCTCAAGCCCCGGCGTTGTGTATGCTATGCAGGAATTTGTCCTTGACGCAAGGATTGTAGCAGGAATGCCGAAAGGCCCCGCAACAGAAAGTATGTGGTCTTTGCCCCGAATTTCCCTCGCCTGCTTCATAAGATTCGTAAGCTCGGAAAGATTGTGCGGCATACACGTTATTTTTGGGATTTCGTAACCCGTGTAGCGAAGCTCGTCGAACTGCGCGGCGACATTCTTCACAGGGGCGTTAAGACTGTGATAGCTCCGGATGACTGACGTTCCGAACGCAAGGGCGGCATCGTGAAGGCTCGGCACGAAAAAGTCGTTCTCAAGGTCGATGTAAGCGAAGTTTTTTGTAACGTCCTGCTCCGCAAACGCCAACGCCCTTGCAAAAAGCGTTGTCCGCGAAGCCTCGCCCTCAAGGAACTGGCCTCCGTCAATCCTCCTCCTTATAGTCAGTATGCAAGGCAGCCCGGCTTTCTCCGGGAACCTCCTTACATAAAGCCTTTCATCTTTCGTAAGGAAATCAACGCGCAGCTCTGCAATGTCAATCCAGTTGCGATAACTCTCCAGGATTTTCAAATCTTCTGCGATAGTTTTGCCAGTAAGGCTAAGACAGATTTTTGGACGTTGTGCCATATTCCCCCGCAATAAAACATATTCTTGCAAAAAAAATGAATAAATTTACAACAAGACTCTACACGGCCTTTATAAACCGTGTTAATATTACTACATATAAGTACTTTGTGAAAGTGCGGAAAAAGGAGGATGTGTGTTATGACAAACAAGGAAGTAATCGAGGCTTTGCAACAGATAAGGACATATTGTACAGCCCCACAGCTCGACAATCTGAATTACGTGATCGAAGTAATGGAAAAATTCGAGAAAGCTGGCGTTGAGAAACCTCTTGAGGCAGATTTTTCAAAGCTTAAAAACTAGTAACTCTATTGTAAACATATAAATGGAAGGTGTATAAAAATGGTCGGTACATTTTGGTCTTTGGTGCCAGCAATCGTAGCTATTGCGCTGGCACTCATAACGAAGGAAGTTTATTCCTCACTGTTCGTAGGAATCATTATTGGTGCTCTGTTCTATGCAATAGACGCTGCATCCGGTTTCACAGGTTTCTTCAATCATATTTTCGGTGATGGAATGGTTGCCCAGCTTTCTGACAGCTGGAACGTCGGTATTATCATATTCCTCGTAGTTCTGGGAATTATGGTCGCGCTCATGAACAAAGCAGGCGGTTCAGCCGCTTTCGGAAGATGGGCAAAAAAGCATATCAAGACGAAAGTCGGCGCACAGATTGCTACAATCTTCCTTGGAATTTTCATTTTCATTGACGATTATTTCAACTGTCTTACAGTCGGCTCCGTAATGCGTCCTGTAACGGACAAATACGGAATCTCACGCGAAAAGCTTGCTTACCTTATAGATGCGACAGCGGCTCCTGTCTGTATCATCGCACCAATAAGCTCTTGGGCAGCAGCTGTTGCCGGTTTTGCCGGGGACGGAGAAAACGGAATAAAGCTTTTTGTCGAGGCTATTCCGTTCAACTTCTACGCAATTTTCACTGTGTTCATGATGTTCGCTATGGTTCTTATGAAGTTCGAATTCGGCAAAATGGCTTCATTTGAAAAAGCTATTGCCGCTGTCGGCGCTTCAGACGAGGAAAAAGGCAGCGAAGAGACTAAGGGAAAAGTTATAGACCTTGTTTTCCCTGTTGTTACGCTTATTGTTTTCTGCGTACTTGGAATGATTTACACAGGCGGTTTCTTTGAGTCCGGAGAGGACAAAGCTACTTTCATAGATGCGTTCGCAAACTGTGACGCTTCAATGGGTCTTGTACTCGGATCTTTCGCAGCACTCATAATAACAGTAGCGTTCTACTGCATCCGCAGAGTTCTGTCTTTCAAGAAGTGCATGAACTGCATTCCTGACGGATTCAAAGCAATGGTTCCTGCCATCCTTATCCTTACGCTCGCTTGGACATTGAAAACTATGACAGACAGCCTTGGCGCAAAAGAATACGTCGCAGGTCTTGTAGAAGGAAGTGCGGCTGGTCTCAAGCTTTTCCTGCCGGCAATTATCTTTATTATTGCATGTGGTCTTGCGTTCGCAACAGGAACTTCATGGGGTACATTCGGTATTCTTATCCCAATTTGTATAGCGGCTTTCCCGTCAACAGCAGACCCAATCCGCATTATATCAATTTCAGCATGTATGGCTGGTGCAGTTTGCGGTGACCACTGCTCGCCTATCTCCGATACAACGATTATGGCTTCCGCAGGTGCTCAGTGCGACCACGTTAACCACGTTTCGACGCAGTTGCCTTACGCACTTTCTGTTGCGGTCATTTCGTTCCTGACGTATATCATCGCAGGTGTTACATCCGGGCTTGGAACCGCTGTCAGCGCAATCATTTCGTTCCTGTTCGGAATATGCGCACTTATCGGATTCCTTTTCATAATGCGTAAAAGAGCCAAGAAAGCATAAGTGAAATAACGGCTCAAAACAAAAAAGCCTGTTGCAAAAACTGAGGCAGTCATGGAACCGCTTCAGCCGCGACAGGCTTTTTTATCATATACACCAATGCATGAAGCTAATGTATGAGCTTTGCAAGAACCGGGTCTTTTTGCCGCCAGTTCTTGTTCACCTTCACCTGAAGGTCAAGGTCTATCCTGTAATCAAAAATTTCTTTCATCGTCTTAAGCGACTCAAGCCTTATCGACTTTATCATGGACGCACCCTTTCCTATGACGATTCCTTTCTGGCTGTCACGCTCCACAACAAGGAACGCACGAACCCAAAGCTCCCTGCCGTTTTTGCGCCACTCCATATCGGCAATATCAACGTAGATTGCGTGAGGAATCTCGTCATGCAGCATATTTATCGCTTTCTCGCGGATTATCTCGGCAATGCGGAAATCGACTTCCTGATCGGTATAAAACTCCTCTGGATACATAGGCTCCGCGACGGGCGCAAGCTCGTACAAAGCCTTAAGCACGTCGTTCACGTTCTCGTCTTTTTCCGCGGACATACGGAGCACATGATTCTCCGGAATTCCCGGCAACGCCTGCTTTACGAAAGCCTCGGCAACCTCCGGCTTTGAATCTGGCAAGTCCGTTTTGTTTATTGCGACTACAGTTTTATCAACGACCGGCGCGACAAGTGCCGCCGTCTTCTGCTCCTCTTCTCCCGGTAAACGGGTTGAGTCTATTATGTAAAGGACGACATCGGCATCTTTTAGCTGGTCTGACGTAACGCCTTTAAGCTTGATGTTCAGCTTTTTGTCCGAATCATGAAAACCCGGCGTGTCAATAAAAACAAGCTGACCGTATGACGTGTTGACTATTCCTCGCACGGCGTTGCGGGTTGTCTGAGGAATGGGCGACACAATCGATATTTTTTCTCCGCTCGCAATGTTAAGGAACGTCGATTTTCCGACTGACGGTCTGCCTACAATCGTCACAAGAGCCGACTTCAAATCTTTTTTTTCAGTGCTGTTTTCCATAAATCCTTCCATTACAGGGGAGTATAACCTCCGCAACCAGAAAAGTCCATTGCATTTTCAAGAGAAAATTTTCAAGAGAAAGCTAATATCTTACTTGCTACGTTTTTTTTCCCATGTTACCATAAAAAAAATGGAGGAGAAGGTAATAATGAGCAGCCAGTTTCTTACATTCATGCTAGATGATTCTCAGTATGCCGTAGAAGTATACAACGTACAAGAAGTGATGGAGTATACACGCATAACGAAAATGCCGTGCGCGGATCCATGGATGGAAGGCCTTATAAGCTCACGGGGCAAAGGAATTTCCGTCATCAACCTCCGGAAAAAATTCGCTCTTCCAGACAAAGAACCGGATAAAGAGACTCGTATAATAGTCATGGAGATGAAACCTTCCGAAGACAGTCTCATTACATTCGGAGCTATCGCCGATTCAGTACAGGAAGTAATCGACATTGATAAATCTGAAATAGAGCCGCCACCGAAATTCGGCAACAATATATCTGGAAAATTCATTCACGGAATAGGAAAGAAGGACGGCAACTTCATAATTATCCTAAACATAAACCAGATATTCTCGGCTGACGAAATTATCAATCTTAGTGAAGTTACAAAAAGCCTGAACGAAGCGGCAGAAGCAGAACAAGAGAACGGCTGATGAAACCCGTCCTGCTTGACTGGCAATTGTTCTGAACGGAAAAATGTGCTAGCATCTACGCTATCATTAGGGCATTATTTATGGACTATGCTTTACAAGTAACACAAGGAAAACCTCTTCCCTTCGGGGCATCGGTAACAGAGAAAGGAGTTAATTTCAGCCTTTTCTCACGCCATGCCACAAGCATTGTTCTTGCCCTTTTCAAAAATCAGGACGATTCGGAGCCATATTTCTCTTATACGCTTGACCCCCAAAAAGACAGAACGGGCGACATTTGGCACGTTTTCATTGAGGGACTCAAGCCCGGCACGCTGTACCTTTACAGGGCAGACGGCCCTTTTGCGCCGGAGAAAGGACATAGGTTCAACAAGAACATTTACCTGCTTGACCCATACACAAAGGCACTCACCGCGACATCGCTCTTCGGGAACCTGCCTCCGGGCTATACGCCTCCTGCCGACTCCATTGACATAAAACTTGGCAAACCTACAGACGCAAAGAATTTTCCGAAATGTGTCGTAATTGACGACGACTTTGACTGGCAGGGAGACAGGCAGCTTAACTACCCCCTCAGGAAAAGCGTGCTCTATGAGATGCACCTTAAAGGTGCCACGGCCAACCCGAATTCAAACGTTCCGCATCCCGGCACATACAGGGGACTTACAGAGAAAATTCCGTATTTCAAAGATTTGGGAATAACGAGCATAGAACTTCTGCCTATTCAGGAATTCGACGAGTACGAGAACGCGAACACGAACCCCAAGAACGGCGAACGCCTTAAAAACTTCTGGGGCTACAGCACAATGGCTTTCTTTGCGCCAAAAGCCTCTTACGCCGCCGACAAAACGCCGGGAAAATGCGTCACCGAATTCAAAGAGATGGTTCGTGAAATGCACCGCGCCGGGCTTGAAATAATCCTCGACATAGTTTTCAACCACACGGCCGAGGGCAACGAGCACGGAATAACGATGAACTTCCGCGGTCTCGACAACAGCATTTACTACATCCTTGAAAAAAACAACAAAGCATACTACTCCAACTACTCCGGATGCGGAAACACACTGAACTGCAACCATCCCGTTGTACGCGACTTCATAATAGACTGCCTGCGCTACTGGGTATGCGAAATGCACGTTGACGGCTTCAGGTTCGACCTTGGCTCAATACTCGGACGCGACAGCGCGGGCAGGCTGATGGAAGACCCGCCCGTTCTTCAGCGCATTGCAGAAGACCCCGTGCTCCGGAACACGAAAATTATAGCAGAGGCCTGGGACGCAGGCGGCGCATATCAGGTAGGAAGCTTTCCGGGAGGCCGCTGGGCAGAATGGAACGACCGTTTCCGCGATGACATACGCAAATTCTGGCGCGGCGATGACGGCCTGAGCAATGCGCTGGCTACAAGGCTTGCAGGCTCCTCTGACCTTTACCTTAGGGACGGCCGAAAACCGTTCCACTCCGTAAACTTTCTCACCAGTCACGACGGCTTCACGCTGAACGACCTTGTGTCGTACAACGGAAAGCACAATGAAGAGAACGGCGAGAACAACAGGGACGGCTCGGACAACAACAGCAGCTATAATTACGGCTATGAAGGGCCGTCCACGAACCCTGCCCTTGAGAAAACAAGGATACGGCAAGTTAAAAACTTCATTTTCACCCTTCTCCTGTCGCAAGGAACGCCCATGCTGCTTGCGGGCGATGAATTCAGAAGAACTCAGGGTGGAAACAACAACGCTTACTGTCAGGACAACGAATCGACATGGATCGACTGGAACCTGAGGAACAAATATCAGGACATATTCCGCTTCACGAAGAAGCTCATACTTTTCCGCCGCAAGCACCATGCATTTATGCGGCCGGAGTTCTTTCAGGGAAAAGACATCTCGTTCAACAGCCTGCCTGACATAACGTGGTTCGACGAATCGGGGGTTCCACCGGACTGGGGCCGCATAAATCATTTCCTCGCTTACAGGCTGGACGGCAGCCATGCGGAGATATTTGCGGACACTGACGACAACGACTTTTTCATAATGTTCAATTCTTCAGTGAAGGACAAAACGGTGAAAATTCCGCTGCCGCCAGCCGGGAAAAAGTGGTACCGGGGCATAGACACCTCGGTTGATGCTCCCGACGACTTTATGTCACCCGGAGAAGAGGAAATTCTGCCTGTACAGAACAGATACATTCTTCCGGCAAGGAGCTGCGCCTTATTGTTGAGTAAGTAAGATGCTCGGAGCAACGTTAGTAAAACGGTTTACATCCGATTTGTCTTGTGATAATGTGTGTTAAAGGAGTTACAATGCAATTTGAAAAAGAATCTTTCAAAGCCAGTCTTTCAGCCAGACTTAAACGCCAATACGGCAAGGACATAAGTCAGGCGACAAAGCACGATCTTTTTGATGCTGTCTCTGCGTCTGCCATGGAAATTGTCCTTGAGAACTGGATGAAAACCCGCAACGCTTATTACAAGCACCAGGGCAGAAGGGTTTATTACCTTTCGGCCGAGTTCCTAATGGGACGTGCGCTCAGCAACAACCTTATCAACGCTGGGATTATGGAAGGTGTAAAGGAAGTTCTGAAAGAGCTTAATATAGACTACAACGTCGTAGAGGACGAGGAGCCGGACGCAGGACTTGGAAACGGAGGTCTTGGACGACTCGCGGCATGTTTCCTTGACTCGCTCGCGACACTCGACTATCCCGGACACGGTTACGGAATACGCTACCAGTACGGAATGTTCGAGCAGCACATAGAAGACGGTCGCCAGGTGGAGTATCCCGACAACTGGCTCAAGCACCGCGACCCGTGGGAAATAAAGAGGAGCGACCTTGCCGTTACCGTAAAGTTCGGAGGCAACGTCGTATGCCACAGAGGTCCTAACGGAACAAGCCGGTTCGAGGTAGAGAACGCAGAGGAAGTGCTTGCCACACCTTATGACATGCCTATCGTTGGATACGGAACGAACACAGTCAACACACTGCGCCTGTGGCAGGCATCAAGCCAGGACGGCTTTGACCTGCAGCTTTTCAACCAGATGGAGTACTTGCGCGCGGTCGAGAAGCAAAACTCAGCGGAGAACATAAGCCGCGTTCTCTATCCGAATGACAACGGACCGTCAGGAAAGGCTCTTCGCCTGAAGCAGCAGTATTTCTTCTCATCAGCAAGTCTTCAGGATCTTATAAACCACTTCATAAGCGACCACGGAACAGACTTCCAGAAGTTCCCGGACTATCAGGTAATCCAGCTGAACGACACGCACCCTGTAGTCGCAATTCCGGAGCTTATGCGCCTGCTCATGGACGAGCACGGTCTTGGATGGGAAGAAGCATGGTCAATCGTAAAGCGGACATTCGCCTACACGAACCACACGATTCTTTCAGAAGCACTTGAAAAGTGGCCTATCAGCATTTTCCAGTCGCTTCTTCCGCGCATCTACCAGATTGTCGAGGAAATCAACCGCCGCTTAACGATTGAGCTTCGCGAGAAATACCCAGACGACTACTCAAAGCAGAACCGCATGTCCATCATCCAGAACGGAATGATTCACATGGCATGGCTTGCAATCCACAGCTCATTCAGCGTAAACGGAGTAGCCGCCCTTCATACTGAAATCCTCAAGACACAGGAGCTTGCCGACTGGTACGGCCTGTACCCTGAGAAATTCAACAACAAAACGAACGGAATCACACAGCGCCGCTGGCTCTTGTGCGCGAACCCAAGGCTTTCAGAGTTCATCACGAAGAGAATCGGACACGGCTGGGAGAAAGACCTTTCGCTTCTTAAGGGACTGGAAAAATACGTGGACGATGACGATTCGCTTGAGGAATTCCTTAAGATAAAGCAGGACAACAAAGAGAACCTCGCAAGGTATCTTAAAGTCACGCAGAACGAATTCCTTGATCCGGAATCAATTTTCGACGTACAGATAAAAAGGCTTCATGAATACAAGAGGCAGCTTCTCAACGTCCTTCACATCATGTACCTGTACAACAGGCTACTCGAAGACCCGTCATTCAACCCGCCTGCACGCACGTTCATTTTCGGAGCGAAGGCAGCTTCCGGCTACAGACGCGCAAAGGCTATCATCAAGCTTATCAACTGCGTAGCTGACAGAATAAACAACGACCGCCGCGTAAGAGGAAAGCTCCGTGTCGTATTCATCGAGAACTACAGGGTTTCTGTTGCAGAGAAAATCTTCCCGGCTTCTGATGTCTCAGAGCAGATTTCAACAGCAGGAAAAGAAGCGTCAGGAACAGGAAACATGAAGTTCATGGTCAACGGCGCAATAACGCTTGGAACCCTTGACGGCGCGAACATAGAGATTGTTGAGGAAGCAGGCAAGGAGAATGCGTTTATCTTCGGACTCACAAAGGATGAGATAATCGCAATCGAGAACGAGCACAGCTATAATCCTCAAAAATACCTTGACCGCAATCCGTACCTGGCAAAGATTATGAACCAGCTGATTGACGGCACATACGATCCTGACACTCAGCTTTTCAGAGAGCTTTACGATTCTCTTGTATACGGTGTCGAAGGTCAGAGACCGGACGTTTACTACGTACTGGCTGATTTTGATGCATACGTCAAGGCGCAGGAGCAAGTTGCAGAAGCATACTCAGACAGAAAACGCTGGGCAAAGATGGCGTTGCTCAACATAGCAAGAAGCGGCAAGTTCTCATCAGACAGAACGATCGAGGATTATGTCCGCGACATCTGGAAGCTCAAAAAGCTTAAAGTTGATTAATTCAATCGAATGAAGAAGATTGTAATGCTTTGCCTGAGCGCGGGCACTCAAAAGACAATTTCTTTTGAGTGTTTCGCGCCGGGCGAGGTGAACCGCTCGAAAACATACAGATACGATGCGTCAGGAAAAGCGGTGAACTCAGCACGGGTTCTGACACAACTCGCACAAGCAGAGCTGGAACCCCGTGAAAAAACTGATGTAAGCGTAATATGTCCGCTGGGCGAACGCAACAAAAACTTTTTTCTCTCTATGGCTTCTTCTGACGGGCTTAACGTCAGAAGTGTCATAATTCCCGGCTTTACAAGGGAATGCTGCACGCTCATAGACGAAGCGAACCAGCTTGTAACGGAGCTAGTAGTTGAGGAACCCGTGCCAGAAGGCGACTCTGCGCCGTTCGAGGAAAAGCTTATGGAGTGTCTCCGCGTGGAGCTGGGGCTTGACGGCGGCGAAAAGGCAGACGCGCTTTTGTTTGCTGGCAGTCGCCCAAAATTCTGGAGCGCAGGCATAATAAAGCGGATTGCGGCAGCGGCAAAAGAAAACGGCATTCTTTTTATGGCAGATTTCCGCGGCAACGATTTGCTCTCAATTCTTGGCGAATATACGCCGGAAATAATAAAAATAAACGAAGATGAATTTTGGGCAACATTTGGAGCCAGCAGCGCGGCTTCCGCTGCCGACAACGAGGAACGCCTTTTCGCCGCAATCGCAGAGAAAAGCCGCCAACTGAACAACATAATCGTCGTTACGCGCGGAAAAGAGAGAACCCTTGCAGCGACGCGCGGAACAAAGCAGAGCGTTCAGACAGAGCGAGTAAAAGCCGTAAACACCATAGGCTGCGGCGACGCGTACAACGCCGGGTTCCTGTACGAATACATCAAAACAAAGGATGTGCAGAAAGCACTAGAGAAAGGAAAGTGGTGCGCGTCGCGGAACGCCGAGAACATACGCCCCGGCGTAATCTGCTGAACGCGCCTCCTCAAACACAAGAATCATCTTTCACTAGAGTTATTTTTTTCCAGCGACAACTTTTATCCTGCAACGGCAAACTTCGTCAGTCTTTACGAAAAGCCTGTGACTCGTCGGCTCCTCCCTGAAACTGCCGCTGCCTTCAATAAAGTCAGCATGCCAGCCGTAAGGAAACCAAACATCAGGAACAAAGAACACAGTATCGGCCTCGTCCGAATCTGCCGGGCAAACCGCGCTGTCCCACTCGAATTCGAACACCGGGATTCCGTCGGTGTGGAAAACGAAAGAAACTGGCTTTCCTGCGACAGCAATAGGATACGGGCGCGAAAAACCCTTCTCAGCACGGAACTGTTTCAGCGTAGAATTGTACACGTTGAAATCGGCCGTACATGACGCGTCCTTCTCGGCTCCGGCCAACGAAAACTCAGAAAGCACCGTTGACAAAAGCTCTTTTTCGGCTGTCTCCATGTATGCCGTAAGCACTTCTTCCTGCCGGGTATAGTCCAGCCGACCTTCCTTACTGCCATGCATCATGTTCATAGGAACGCCGAAATCTCCCATAATTGACGGCATTCCCTCCGCAGAAAAGGCCTCGGCCTTATCCATCATCTGCTTTGAAATGTTTTCCAGCCACTCCGTCTTTGCTTTCCGGAACTGATTTATCCGTGAGTCATAGCAGCTGAAAATTCCTGTGGTCGCAAAGCCGTCGGTCACCCCGGCAGGGCTGCATTCCGTAAAGAAAATATACTCTGGGTGCTTTTTCTGAAGGGCTTCCATAAACATCTGCTGGAAAGGCCTCAGGTAATCCTCTGCAAAATCAACAGGGCTTCCGTTTCTCATGTGGAAATAGTCAGGTCTGTCCAAAACGGCCACGCCCTCTTCCTCGTGCCATACCCCGGCTTCACGCCACGGGCATTTCTCAATGGCTTTCTCGCCGGTATTGCGCTTGTCATTCACGACGACACATTTCTTTACGCTCAGACCGGAATGTTTCATCTCAAAATGGTTGAACGAGCTTATTATGCCAGAAGCGGCCTTCATGCCAGCGAACGGAGAGCATATAACGCCCTCTGGGACAGGAGGCTCTATAAAATTGTCAAGGTCGGAAATGCCTATATATCCGTTCGAAGGCTCGTTCATTATGCCGAACCCTATTATGTTGGCGCAATCCTTGAGCCTGCGCGCTACATGGTACATCGCCGCAATATAATGCTCCTGAAGGTAATCCTGCGCGCTTATTCCTTCTATACGGCATTCAGGAGCGAAGGTATTTCCTGCAAAAAAAAGCGTGAACATTGTTTGGCAAACATACCGCTGGTAATTCAGCTGCCACGGATAAGCCGAATAACCGTCTTTTGCGGCGGCTTCCTTAGTATAGACAGTGCCGCAGTCGGAAAGCAAAGTCCTGTTGAAACCGAGCTTATCGAGCGTCCAAAGCGGCGCGCCACAACCTCCCGTCAAACGGCACCATGCATTCTGATATGGCTGAATAATAACGGAAAGATTGTACTCCTCGGCCTTTTTCAGCATACGCCTTGTATACGCAAGAAAATCCTCGTCATACATCTCCGGGCCGTCATGCTCAACGGCTTCCCATGTCACGCCCCAACGGATAAGCGTAAAGCCTGCGTCGGCAAGTCTGCGGAACACCTCGTCGGCCTCTGACTCCGGGAAAGACCTGTCTGTGAAAGAAATACCTCCAGCCTCATTATTCTCTACCGGAACAGGATTTTTGATACCTCCGAAATTGATACCGCGGAAAATTCGAACGCGTCCGTTATTATCTTTTATAAAACCGTTTTCCGGATACCAAAGTATTTCATGCTTCATGCTAGCTCCTAAAAAAGAGGACCACAAAAAAAAACAGACCTCATAGCAAGGGTAAACCTGCCATAGAGGTCCGTCTAATCGAGAAAATCCTAAAAACTAAAAATGTTTAAAGGCTCCCAACGAGTCTGTAAACAGCCCCGATGATGAACACCAGAGCAAACCCTCTTCTCTGATACAATCCTTAAACGACTACTCGGTCAAGATTTTAATAACCTGGGCCTTGTCAGACGTGTTAAGAATTTCCTTTCGTTTTTCAGCACTCTTGAAAAGAAGGCTGACTTCTGCCAAGAACTGGAGATGAGGACCTGTCTTGTTTACAGGAGAAAGTGTCATTATAAAAATACGGCACGGTTCCTGATCAAGAGAATCAAAATCTACAGGGTTGTCAGAAATTCCGATGCAAGCAACGAGATCGCTTACTGTATCCGTCTTTCCATGCGGAATAGCAATACCATGCTTCATACCAGTAGACATCTTGCGCTCACGATCGAGAACACATTCTCTTGCGGCATCCTTATTGCTCACCTTACCGGCTTGAATAAGTATTTCCAGCAATTCGTCAATAATTTCTTCTTTAGTTGTGCCTTTAAGGTGGAGATTTACTGTCTCCGGCGTTAATACAGTTCGTAGATTCATACCTAAAGTTTACGTTTACTTATCGTAAAAGTCAAGAATCAGACATACCAAATTATGAGAATTTATGCTAGAATAGTTTTATGAATGATATACAGAAGTTTCAGGCTGATATAAAGCGGATTATAAAACATGATAGAGCGGACAATGGCGGGGTATATGATGGAATACGAGCTTCCAGAACGATTGCCGAGCTTTTTGTTTCTTCAAATAAAGACTGTCAGGGATTAGCACAATCTATTTCCGAACTGTGGCTTGCTAAGGTTACTGCTTCTAAGACGCCAGCGGAAGAGCCTTCTGAGGATAATTTAAGCTGGCTTTACGATGTTCAGGAATTCCTTGACGGAACGTTGAGCGATGATACAGTGCTTACAAAAGCCGATTTTTCGGAATTTCGCGATTTAATAAATTACGAAGCTGAAGATTTGCCGGTCGAAATGCTAACATCTATGATGAATACGATAATGGATCACGATGCCCTGTAACAATCTTTACGAAAAATGCGTTTTATGTCCGCGGAATTGCGGAGTAGACAGAACCAGCGGAATTGGTGTGGCGAGCGAGGCAGATGTTTCGGCGCACAAGTACGGATTTTGTGGCGAGTCTGCTGAAATTCGGGCTGCGAGCGCGTGCCTTCACTTTGGCGAAGAACCCCCCATAACCGTAAACGGCGGTTCTGGCACGATTTTCATAACTGGCTGCAATTTGCGCTGCGCATTTTGCCAAAATTACCAGATTTCTCAGTGCGGAATGGGAGCTTCGCTTTCTGCCGCGGACTTTGCTGATATTTGCTTGAAGCTGCAAGCTGCCGGGGCAGAAAACATAAACATCGTGACCGGCAGCCATGATATTCCGGCAATTGCAGAAGCACTTTCGCTAGCGAAATCGCACGGACTTACGCTGCCAATTTGCTGGAATTGCTCCGCGTACGAAACGGTGGAAGCATTGGAAATGCTTAAAGGACTTGTCGATATATGGCTGCCGGATCTTAAGACGCTTAATCCGCTTATTGCCGACGCAGTTTTTAAGGCGCGCGATTATCCGGCAGTCGCGAAAAAGGCTATCCGGTGGATGGTACAGAATACCAGCGCGGAATTCAGACCGGCACCGAACGGCAAAGAGAAAATGATGTCCGGTGTTATAATACGGCATCTTGTGTTGCCTGGCAGGCTTGATGACACGCGGCTTACGCTCGACTGGCTCAAAAAAACGGCGGACAGGGATGACGACCACTGCGCGTGCGTTTCGTTGATGTCGCAGTATACGCCGGTGGTGCCGGAGGAAGGGGCGTTTTCACAATCGCAACTTACAGTAAGAGAAGCCGCGCTCGGTGCGTTCAGCAATAGGCTTATTTCTAAAGATGAATTTGCGCAAATCCGCGCAATTATCGACGAATACGACTTTCAGTATCTGTTTTATCAGGAACTGGAGGAAGATACCGAATGGCTCCCGGATTTCAACCGGACGCAACCGTTCAGTAACAAACTTGCAAAACCTGTTTGGCACTGGAAAAACAGCTTCTTGTGCTAACTTTGAAAATGGCGTATCTTTTATATTATGGAAAACATAGAAAAACAACTTCTTGACCGTTTTATACGATATGTAAAGACTTGGACAACAAGCAATCAGGACAATGCAGATAATGGAATTATCCCTTCTGAACAAAGAGAAGCGGATTTTGCGCAGACACTCGCAGAAGAGCTTAAAAAAATCGGGCTTTCTGATGTTCATGTGACGGAACATGCTTATGTTTGCGGACGGCTTACAGCGTCTGAAGGATACGAGAATGCGCCTGTAATCGGGCTTCTTGCGCACATGGACACCGTTTCGGAAGTTTCCGGTAAAGACGTGAATCCGAATGTTATCGAAAAATATGATGGAAAGCCGCTCGCCATAGGAAACGGAATTACACTTGATCCTGCAACGGATAAAGATCTCGCGGATGCTAAAGGTCAGACGATAATAACGACAGACGGAACCACACTTTTGGGAGCTGATGACAAAGCCGGAATTGCTGCCATAATGACTGCAATCGAAAAAATTGCTACAGACAGTTCGTTCAAACATGGTGCTGTGGAAATTATATTTTCGCCGGATGAAGAAACGGGTCATGGCATGGATTTCGTTCCGACTGACTGGCTTACTGCAAAACAGTGCTACACGCTTGACGGCGGCAAAGAAGGCGAGCTTGAAATTGAATGTTTCAATGCATATAAAAGTGAAATAACGTTCACAGGAATCTCTATGCACACTGGAACTGCGCGACCGGGAATGGTCAACGCAATTTCAATGGCATCTTCGTTTGTTTCAATGCTTCCGCATGGCGAATCACCAGAAACTACGGACGGATATCAAGGGTTTTATGCACCGATGGGGATTTCTGGCCATATCGAGCAGTCTCAGGTGGTTTTGTATTTGCGCGATTTTTCTGCTGATGGTATGCAGAAACGGCTTGATACGGTTGATGCTCTGGCAAAAGCTGTTGAATATAAATTTCCAGGCGGAAAAACATCGGTAACTCACACAAAGCAATACCTTAACATGAAAGAAGAGCTTGATAAGAATCCTGCTGTTGTCGAAAAACTTGTTAAAGCGACAGAATCAGCGGGCATAAAGCCGACATTTAATCCTATCCGGGGAGGTACGGATGGTTCACGTCTTTCTGAAATGGGAATTCCGACTCCGAATGTGTTTACCGGTGGCCACAATTTCCATTCTCGCTCTGAATGGGCATCGCTCAATCAGATGATGACGGCAGTAAAAACTGTAATAGAGCTTATCCGTCTTTGGGCAGAGGAAAAGTAATATGATTGAATATTTTGTAGAAGGCGGTTTCCCAATAAAGGGAACGATTCATGCCAGCGGAAATAAGAATGCGGCTCTTCCCTGCATTGCGGCGTGTCTTCTTACACCTGAACCAGTGATTCTGAACAATATCCCAGAAATTGAAGACACTAGGGTTATGATAGAAATACTGAAAAGCCTTGGGGTTTCTGCGGAGCATGTAAAGAAAAATACATGGCGTATAACATGTGACTCAATTGTGAAAACGGAGATTCCTCCGGAGCTTTCTAGAAAAATACGTGGTTCTATTCTTTTCGCGGGCCCGCTTGCGGCTCGCTGCGGAAAAGCGGTAATGGCACCTCCTGGGGGAGACGTAATCGGCCGCCGCCGTGTGGATACGCATTTCCTTGCGCTTCAAGAACTTGGCGTACGAATTTCTGCGAACGGACAATTTATTTTTACGGCGAACAAACTTGCTGGTGCGGATATCTTTCTTGACGAGGCTTCTGTAACAGCTACTGAAAACGCGGTTATGGCGGCAGCCCTTGCCGAGGGGACTACAATAATCACGAATGCCGCTAGCGAGCCGCATGTTCAGGATTTGTGCCATATGCTGAACTGTATGGGTGCGAATATTTCAGGAATTGGTTCCAACATCCTTACAATAAATGGTGTCAGTCATCTTCATGGCTGTGAATTTACAATTGGTCCAGATTTCATGGAGGTAGGCTCATTTATTGGTCTTGCTGCGGCGACAAAAGGATCCATCACGATTACAGGCATACGTCCTCAGGATTTACGCCCTATAAAACCAGCATTCAGTAAACTGGGTATTCATTGGGATCTTGATGGGGATACATTGACTGTTCCTGTAGGGCAGGCTATGCAAGTTGACACCGATATAGGTGGTATGACTCCGAAGATAGATGATAGCCCTTGGCCTGGTTTCCCGGCGGACCTTACAAGTGTGATGACTGTTGTTGCGACTCAGGTTACAGGAACTGTTCTTATATTCGAAAAAATGTTTGAATCTAGAATGTTCTTTGTGGACAAGCTAATTGGGATGGGCGCACGTATTACGCTTTGCGACCCGCACAGAGCTGTTGTTTCAGGACCTTGCATTTTGCATGGAGACGAGCTCGTTTCACCGGATATTCGTGCGGGAATGGCGCTGCTTATAGCTGCTTTAAGTGCACAAGGAGATAGCGTTATCCGCAATGTGTACCAAATAGAACGTGGTTATGAGGAGCTCGTCGAGCGGCTTCAGTCGCTGGGCGCACATATTACCAGAAGAGACGCATAGAGTGTGTTGAGCGCACAATGCATTGCAGTGCATTGTGCGCCATGTAACGTTTGCGTAAGATTTGAGTCAAAAGTCGTTCCTGGCAGAAGCGGTCTATTCGCTATGCGAGCTGAGAAATCGGAATGAAACGATAACGACAAGTGCGATTGAGAGAAAAATCATAGCTGCAGGGCAAGCCGACCCCGCTGCTGAATACAACGAAATTGCGAGAAGGCTTTCTACATAATCAATGAGCATCATAGCAAAACGCAGTATTATAGTCATCATTGGGAACAAAAGCAGCCAGTGAAACCGGAAAGCGTGTCCTGACAACAGCCTGTAGTTAAAACTCATTATTGCTAATGTTATCATGATTGCAAGAATTATAAACGGATAACATGCTCTTTTTGCGAATGCAGCAGTGTAAACCTCGTTAGAAAAACCGTAATGTGCGGCCTTAGAAATAAACTGCATAAGAGAGATAAAAGGCATTTTATCCGCACCTTCACAAGCTTGTCGTATAAGCGTAAGATCTCCGAACGGAATATCAATAATATAAAAAGAAGGAGCTTCTTCTTCCATCCGATATTTGAATTTAGGCTTTATGGCATTGCGTGTGTTATCCGATTGCCTGTCTATGCCTTCCAAGAAAACATATGGCACATATTGGTCGTTGCTTGTTTTGAATTCTCTCTTTGTTGAGACTAGTCCAGATTCCACCAAAGATGATACAAGCTGAGCTGTCATTTTTGCATAAGGCACAGAAAAAAACTGCTTCACATGACCTTCTTCCGAGAACGATGTAACAGAGAAATTCCTAAAATATTGAATAAACTGCCCTGTGTTTTCTACGACGGAAATTCCGCCTATGAAAATTAAATCAACCTGACCATCCGGTTTTGTTACAGAAAAAAATACGTTGTTGGCTGTTTCAAAATCACGCAGATCATCTGTCTCATCAACAAAGAAATACTGATTTTCAAGCCTGTTCACTGTTTCCTCAAAGTAATTCGCTATATCGGGGTCATTCGGATATGCATCATTCAGTTTAATAAGCATATAGTACGCTTTGAGCACATCGCCGTTTTCCAGAGCGTTGTAAGCCTCTTTCTTAAGTTTGTATACATCGCCCGATTCTTTGTTGAACGTATTTTTATCAGAATTAAGAAGCCCCCACGAAACGGAAGAAATTTCTTTGGCTCGTAAAAGATTTTGTCCGTTTCGTTCTGTTGACTTTGCCGCCATTTCCGCATAGTAATGGGCATTTATGTAATCTGCTGCCGCAAAAGCTTTTTCGGCTTCCGTAAGATACGAATACGAAAGTTCTTCATTCTGCATCTGGATGAAATCGTTCTTTTCATCAGCAACTGTATTCGACATGTTTTCCGCGCTGTTTGCTTCCAATGACTCACGCTCCATGCGTAAGGCAAGCGATTTTGCTTCTGGGGAGCCTGGATACAGTTTAAGAGCTTCCTCTGCATAGAACCGTGCATTGTTAAACGAACCTGATTTTGAATACTCTTCAGCAAGTTCTGTGTACTCCCAGTAATTGCGAGCCCTTGCCTCGTATAGGCTTACTGCGTTTTGGATACTAGGAATCAACGCTTCTTCTGAAACAAAACATACAATAACGCATGATACGCAAGTAATAAGAACAGTTTTAAGATGACCTAGCATCTTGTTAGAGAATCTCTTTTTCGTTCCGAGCGATGACACCCCGAAGAACCAAGAAAATCCGAATATTTCTGCGGTCATTAGTACTGGAGGGATGAGCATGAAAAAATAGATGACTCCGTTATCGAATTTATATGCGAACTGATCAGGCGGTAGTACTTTGCTTGCGTCTGAAAAGAAAATAAACCACAGAATTGAAAAGAGAAAAACAAGGAAGGTATAGATGACAAAGATAATTGCCGCTTTAATTTTGCTGTTCATCTGTCCTCCATATTGCGATCCGGATGATGTATCCAGTTAATTATTCCTACAGTCATAAACAGCGCGCAAATTGTGCCATTAAATACAAGAGGGAGCCACCATTTGCCCAAAATAGGAAGTTTTTCAATAATTGAAATGTCGTAGAAGTGGATATTCGTTATTACTATCAATGTAGACAGAATGATTACGCATAGCACGTTGACAAGTCTCCATGATGAGAAGCGGCACATAAAAACTACAGAGCTGAGTGCGAATCCCATAGTCGCAAAAAGTAAATACGACAAATATCCTTTTGCAAGAGCGGAACGGCAAACATTTTTAAGCAAAAGACATTTTTCATGTGCGAAATTCCACCAGGCTGGAATAGAAACTGCTTTTTCGATAAGACTGTCGGCAAAAATCACTGAATTTTCTGCAATTTCCGGGATATCGTAACTTTCTTGTGAAACTGAGGATGTTTGCTCTGAAAACACTTTTCTACGCCAAATTTCTCCGTCATCCTCTTCTTTTCCGGTGACAAACGTAAGAAAATCACCGTCTTTTCGGAAATAACCAGCGGAAAAATCTTGGGAATCTGGTTGTACGATTGGGAAAGCTTTTTGCACATTGTCATATAGAAAAGCACTTCCGGGAATTCCGAGCATCCATAGAAGAAGAGCAATTATGTAATATGGAATAATGAATTGGGGGACACTGAATTTATGCTTGATGATATAGAGAATCAGCATCATCAGAGAGAGGATGGCACACCATGGTAAATAGCGCACCGCACTGTTCAGGAAGAAAGTCCAGTTGAAAAAGTTCGAATTTATACCGGCTTTCATGTGCGTGCAGTTTTCTTCAAGCATCGTAAAAAAAGCAGCACCGAAAAGAAGAACGAGAAAGATTACAAAAAAAACAAGCACAAGAAAAAAGGATTTTTTCATTCTTTATAAGATTACCATGAACATCATTCAAAAACAATAAAAACGCATTTGAAAAAAGTTTTTTTAGCACAAATCATGGAGTCTGTGCAAAAAGAACACAAGTTATGCACAAGTTATCTACAGCTGTAAAACAGTGTATTTTTTTTTGCAGCATAATATAACTATTGATATATCGGCATTTTATAATTCGGATGAAACTAAAAAAGGCAAAAACTGGAAAAAAGGCGATGAGTTTTTTTCCGAGTTTGGATTTACATGTGTTAATTGCTTATATTGTTTATATTTAAGGTTTATTTTTATATACCGTAACAGATAAAAATATTTTTATATACTGCTTTATTTTACAAAAAATAATACTTTTTTATTCAAAATCTATTGACTTTAACATTTTGTTTTAGATTCGTGAGATAGAAAAAAGTGATTTTTTTATCGATTTCGTCAATCTGATTTGATGAGTTTTTCCACAAGTTATGCACAGGAACGATAAGAATTACGAACACTAATAATAAAGCAAGATTCAATCAGATAATTGCACTCTGCAATGTGCAGGATTTTTTGCGAACATAAAAAAAACTGCCACTTATTCGCGGCAGTTTTTCACTCATGAACTAGGCTAAAAGTATCGGTATAGTTCAGTATAATGGAATTTATGTCAGGTTTAGCCTAAAAGAACCTGTCCCTGATTATCGATAGCGAGAATCGATTTACATTCAGAACAGCGGAAACGTCCGGCTTTTGTTGCCTTAAGTTTTTTTGCGCAAACAGGACAAGCAAAAATCTTCGGGAAAGAAGATTCTTCAACAGCCGGTTCCTCGTTGAAGAAATCTATTGCATCTTCCTGCGTCTCTTTGATATTAAAGAACTGAGAGAATCCCAACAGCTGGAATACTTCATATACCTTTGACTGAATCTCAAAAAGAACGATATCTCCGCCTTTCTGTTTCACCGTTTTCTGGAATGTTGTCAGTGCACCGATACCAGTTGATGAAACATAATTCAATGAAGTACAGTTGAAAATCAGATTGATGTACCCAGCGTCTACGACTTTCGTAATCCTTTTCTGGAAATTCGCGGAGTTGTACGTATCGATATATCCGTTCAGGTAAAGGATAATACAATTATCTACAGAATCAACCTTCTCAAGTGAAATTTTAAGGCTGTCATCTTTCTCATCGTTGAAACCTGGTATGAGGTTATTATTTATGCTCATATTCCTCCCCGGAATTCTTTCCAAACCATTAGAAACATTTTATGAGAAGCTCCAAATAAATGTTTTGAAACTAACTCATACTAGTATTCTATACAAACTTTTTCAGATTGTCAAACAAACTTCTTCGTCTATGTTTGTTTCCTGCTATTTTTAGTAGTTTTTTCGTAGCGAAGGCTTAATATCCCGCCGCTTGCATCGGGGCTGTTGATTCGTTCTGATGCAGGTTAGTATTTCGCAACAATTGTGAGGCTTTGGGGTTCGGCCAAGCTTCTCTGCGGAACAGCATCTGCCTTGCTGGTTCACATATAATGAAAAAAACGCTATAGTCGAGTCATGACGCTAGACGATATCTGCATAGTACTTACGCACCCGGAAGAAAGCCGCAATATTGGCTCCGCATGCCGCGCCATGGCAAATATGGGCATTAAAAAACTCCGCATCGTGGGGAAGAGGGAAGATTATAAAGACAGACAAATACGTATACTTGCCATTCATGCCGCGTATATTTGGGATAATGCGGAGTTTTTTGACTCGATAACGCAGGCTACGTCCGATTGTGTAATTTCAGCAGGAACCACGCGGCGGCGCGGCAAAAAACGCAAGGAGTGGCTTGTTACGCCGGAGGAATTCGTTTCAAACGGAGCGTTCACGGAGCAAGGCAATATCGCCGTTGTTTTTGGTAATGAACGGACAGGACTTACAGATGAGGAGCTTGAGGAATGTACTATGGGTATTCAAATTCCCTCATCGCCAGAATTCCCGTCGTTGAATCTTTCCCATGCAGTGCAAATCATGTGCTACACGTTGTACAGAAAACTAGAGACTCCGAATTTCACGGGATATACGCCGATTTCACTTGAACGTCTTGATAAAACTGTGACAATAATAGCCGACAACCTTCAGAAGATTGGTTTTTTCTCAGTGACAGGACGACCGGAAATGGAGAATTTTTGGAAGGGAATTCTTTCTCGGTCTGCTTTATCTGAAGGCGAAGCAGCGTATCTGGAGAAAATATTTACAAAAGCATCAGGGTTGGCTTCTAAAAAAGTTTCTTCATAAGATGCTGAAACAAAAATGCATTACAAATTTATCAATGTATCTCGTTCTATAACTGTGCTGCGAGCTTTTTCCAAAGTGTCATAATCGGCAACAATGTATGTGGAGCCTTCGGTGCGTGTGATGGCTGTATATGCAATCTGCCGGTTTAGCAGCGGATGACCGCTCTGTTCTGGCAAGAATATAAGGATTGCGTGATATCCGGAGCCTTGTGATTTGTGAATTGTGATAGCATATGCTGTTTCAATGGATTCTTTTGGAAGCAGATATAATGGATAAAACATATAGCTTCCGTTTCGGAATATTCCACCGGCGAACTTTCCAAAATCTTGTTCGGTATCTTCTTTTATATCTTTTTTGACCATCAGATATTTCAGCCCTTTGTGTTCTATTACTATTCCAGAGTCACCGTTGTAAAGGCTGAACATCGTTTGGTTTTTTGTGAGTATAAGAAGTTGGCCTGTAAAGAACTCACCATTTTCAAGGCTTGTAATTTTATTTCGTTTGATGATGTGCCTGCATATATGTTCATTTATTCTTTCTGTTCCACGAATACCTCGCCTTTCTGCACAGAGAATTCGGGCAGAAGTTGTCTTGTTCCATAAGGCATTCAGTGCATTTTGATCTGATAAATCTTGTGGAATTGTGTCGATTAAATCATCATAAAAAACTTCACTCCATCTTGTTATGATTTCTTCAATTTGTTTTTCCTTGTTGATTCCATAATGCGAATTTGAATCTTTAAGAACAAAAGTTGTTACCGGAAATTCTTGTGATGACGCATTTTTACTGGCGTTGTCCGGAATTTTAAAAGTATTATTCTGTTTCCAAGATTCCCAAGACTCAAAAAAAGCAAGATTTCTGTCCAAGGGCTTGTTTTGTTGCATTGCATTTTTTAATCGTCCTACATCAGAATTATCATTAAAGCGGCTTGATTCTTTCAATTCTGCGACACTGTTAATTTTTTTTGCAAGAAGTTCACCCAAAACCGCGCCTGCCTGAACAGAAGGCAGCTGATCTTTATCGCCCAGAATATAGACCGATGCAGTGTCTGGAATTGCTTCTATAAGTGAGCTGAACAGCGTGATATCTATCATACTTGCTTCATCTATCACAAAAATAGAATTGTCTTCAAACCGGTTTTTTGCGTTATAACTGAAACTGTTTTCTGACGGATTATAACTTAGGAGCCGGTGGATTGTTGATGATTGAGCCGAGTTCAATTTGTTGAAAATCTTTTTTTCAGTCTCGTTGCTGATTTGTAGTTTTGAAAGAGTTTCTGAAATGCTTTCTTTCATTCTGTCAGCTGCTTTCCCGCTTGGAGCAGCAAGATACACATGGTAATCAAGATAAGAAGGATTCCTTAGCATAAGCTCCCAGAGCAAGTAGCATACCACAGTTGTTTTTCCAGTTCCCGGACCACCTGTTATTATGAGATTCTCGCCTAAGCCACGGACAATTGTATCAAGTTGTTCGTCCTTAAGGATCATCGGGGCATGAGAATTGTCTTCTGTCAGTTTTTTGAAATATTCCCGGATTGTTGCTTTTTCAGCTTCCGTATCTGTTGTTGTGGCTTTGTTATTCGCTTTCATTATAGCGTTTATACGGTTTTCTATGCTTCTTTTTGCCTTGTGGTATTTCGAAGCGAAAAGCCAGCGACAATCGTTCACAGAATCTATTACAAAAGGTTTGTCGTATTTTGGAGATGTATTGTATGCAGCTTTCCTGTGTGCATTCGTTCCTGCCGGAACTTCGGTTCCGGAATATATAGAAACATCTTCTATTAAATTAGGAAGTGACTCTGCTGAAATTTTCAAAACATTGGAATCATCCGGTTCGCATACCGTTTGTATTATTTTTTTGAAATCTGGTTCTTCGTGCCTTTGCAGTTCGTAGTTATCTCCATTTTCGGCAAGAAAAAGGCCATCCCATTTTTTCATCCATTTTTCGTATAGTTGTTGTGAATTCAACGGAATGCAGATGTTTCCATCATCAAGAAGCGAAAAATAAATGCAAAAAATACTCAAAACTTCTTCACTGATATTTGGTTCAAGAGATTTGAGCATATCTAAAACCTTTTCCCACAACGGAGAAATACCATGCATCCTTTTTATATTTTCAAAACAAACATTCTGTTCCATAATCTTCACCAATCTTCATCCTTAATCAAAGCTCAAATAATATTCACGATACGCGAATAATATCGTTACAATTAATTCTCCAAGTTTTCAAAAATCTTGTTGAATGCATCTTCCAAATCTTTCCAAGTGTTCCATGTTCGGGCATATATACCGTTTGCAGTGTCTTTAACACAACCCCGGATGTAAACGTAGTAGATTCCGCCAAAGTGATTTAGGAAAACTTGTTCCTCAGTTTCATCTTTGTAGAACAATGAAAGCCATTTCACAAGACAATAAGAGTAAAGAACCCGCTGTATCGAGTATTTTTCATCAGTGACATTTTTTAAGCAATTTTTACTTGCATATTCAGACCTTTCAAAACTATTGCTTTTCCAGTCCACAATCGAATAAATATCCTTTCCGTTTACAGTGCGCTTGAATACAAGGTCCACAAAACCGTTGCAGTATTTCTTCATAATCTGATAAACATCTTTTTCAGGTTTCCCAAAGTTTTTTCCAGAGCAAACATCGGGATTCAAATTGAATTCTGCTTCTGCAATTTTGCAATCGTTTTCAATTTCGCGAAGTGCGAAATTATTTTCTGTCTGCTGGTTTCCAATAATTTCTGGGAAACTTGCGTTCAATGTATTCCAGAATATTTCTGAGGTATATTCCAGCCATGTTGTGCGCTGTTTTTCGCTTGTCGGTATAATTTGTTTTCCAAGGCATTCAGAAATAGAACTCATTATTAAAGGATTATTTTTCAGTTTCTCGACGTTTCCAAAATTTCCTGCCATTGTAAAATCAGCTTTCTCAAAGATTTCATGCAAGGCGATACCGGGTTTCACTCCTTTTGGGAAATCTTTCGGGGCAGAAGCAGCAAGTAAAGACGGGTTATATGATATTGTGACAGGGTTTTCAGATTTATCAAAATCCACAAGGAAGGCATTGTCATCGTCCTCCTTATCATTTCTTCCGCTGTTTTCCGCAACAAAATCTTGGTTTTCTCCTGGTTTCTTGTTTTTTTCTGCCAATGACGTATACGAGTATTTGCGAATCATAAGTGAAGGTATTTTTTTTGCAAGTTCTTTAGAGAGTGTGTTTCCTGGAGTTTTTGAATCGTCTGTGTACAGGGAATGTTGATTATGATCAAGAATGTCATGAACATCTTTTTTTAATTCGTTGTAAGATGCTTTTGAATCTTCCAAAAGCCAAAAGAGTTTGTCAGAATTCATTTTTGATTTCATAAAACTTTCATCATGATAAGTGATGAAAGAACTGAAACTGTTGACCAGAAAATTATAAAAAGAATCTTTTCCGTTTTTCGAAATCCATTTTTCATATAGCGGAATAATCAAAAGGGAAGAGGCTCTTGTGTAGGCGACATAGAACAATCTTTGGAACTCATAATCATCTTCTTTTTGCATGCGTTCTTTTCCATATTCAGAAAAAGACAATTTGGCATTTCTGTTTTGATCATGATACAGGTACGCATGCGCAATCTTATTATTCCTTTGTTTAAAGCCACCGGCAACAATAACAACTGGAAATTCTAGTCCTTTCGAGGCATGAATTGTCATAACTTGAACGCAGTCAAAATCGGTACCTTTTGCGACAAGGTTTCCGTCATCTTCTGCCCCTGCTGATGATGCATGTATACGCGACAAATGTTTGCTTAAATCTTCTAGGGAACAATCATTTTCATAAAGATATTCAGCGGCATAGTTTCCAATTTGGCGGAATTTCGAAAGCGACTGGATTTTATCAAGGCTGGAAAGGGAGTTCTCTATATCTGTGTCAGCGAAAATCTTTTCTATAAGTTTTGCCCACTGCCGTTTTTGAGCCAGAATGTGCCAGGAAATAATTTTTCCCCGGATAGGATTTGAGGGACTGTCATACCGTTCTTCTTCAACTTTTTCAAGCGGGATATTAAAGAACTCCGTAAAAAGAGCTTCGCTCAAAATTGTACGGTTCCGACCTGTAAAATCATCAGATGCAATTGCGTTCAAAAGAGAAATCCAATGCATGCATTCGAGCCCTGCAAAAAGGTTCTTGTCCTTGTATCTGGCAAATGGAATGCCGGCATATCGCATAGCGCGTTCAATTTCTTCCATTTCTGATGCTGAACGGGCAAGTACTGCAAAATCCCGGAAACTTACATTTTGCAGCTGTGTTTTTGATTCATCACCTTTCTTAAAAATTTGTAGCTTTGTCTTTCCGTTTTCATATTTACATGCGTCAACAATCTGCTGGACCGCAATCCTAGCGAAGTCTGATTCGGAAACTCTGTTGTCCGGGGTTCCTGCGATCCAAAACGGAGCGATATTTTTACCACAATACTGGGCAGTTTTCTTTGATCCGGATGGATTTGAGCCGGTAAAAGTAATACCGGAGTTCGGGTCAAAAAAAGCTTTGCTAAAGAGCTGATTACAGGCATCTATCATTTCGTCAGTCGAGCGCCAATTTGTCCTGAGCGAATAGCCTGTTCCGCCTTTTTCTTCTATCTCCTGGATTGCTTTGTTATAAACGTTTACATCCGCGCCTTGGAATGCGTAAATTGATTGTTTAGGATCACCGACCACTATAATCGTGTGGTTCTTATCTTCCATGAATATTTTGCTGAAAATATCCCATTGCCGCTGGTTTGTGTCTTGGAATTCATCGATTATTGCGTAAGTGTATTTTTGTTGGAGTTTTTCCTTAAGATTCAGCGTTTCATCGCAAACTGCTTCCCTTACGTTCCGAAGCATATTGTCATAGCTTTGAAGCTTGTTGTTGGCTTTTTCCTGCTGCCATTCTGTATATACCCTTTTCAGTTGATTTCTGTAAAAACGGCACTTCTTATAGGCATGTAATACTTTTTTATTATTTTTACAATCTTTTTCAGAAAAAACCCTCTTATATTGTGTTCTTACGGACATATAGTCAGTTTCTGCAGTTTCAATTAATTTATCACACTCTTGATATGTATAATCTTTCGCAGGCTCTTTTTTGTTCGCATCAAAATGAATATAAAAATCGTCAAGGGTTACGATTTTTTCAGTTTCATTTTCGTCTTTATCCAGATAATACTTTTGGACGGCTGTTTGAAAATCGTTTTTAAGGCTTTCTATGAATGACGATTTATTGTCGTATTCAAACAGCTCCCTAAAAGTATCGTCATCCTTAAGTTTGTCACGGATCCAGCGGTCTATGAACTCCGAAATCTCTGTTTCGTTCACGAGACTCAATTCGGATGGCTGATTTGCAGTGAATGCAAATTCTGAAAGAGTTTTCTGGCAAAAAGAATGAATTGTAAAAATCGGGGCATTATCAACATCTGCATCGCAATTCCCGATTTTTGAAACAGCCTCTCGGATGCGGTCTCGTAATTCCCCGACAGCTTTTTCTGTGTAAGTTACTACAAGAATTTTCTCCAAAGGAATTTTATGTTCCACTAGTTTTTTTACAATTTCTTTGATTGTAAAAGTTTTTCCAGTTCCCGCTGATGCTTCTATATACATGCTTTTGTTAAATTCAAAGTTTTCAAGCTTAAAATCTTTTATATTTACAGCCATAAATAGGACTCCTTTTTCTAAAATCGTTGGACGGTTCAGCTGTGAATTGTGTTTTTGAAACAGCGGTCAGTTCAAAAACACAATAAGCTTTTTCTGATGTTCCCGCGCTTTTGCCCATTCTTCAGTGAAATTGTCTGCTCTGTAGCCAATGTCTTTATCCATATCAAACATGTCTTTCTTTGCAAAAAACTGCCATTCGCCATTGCCGTAGCTGTCAGAAAGCTTTCTTTTGAACTCAGAGAATTCATTTCCGCTATCAGCTTTTATGTTATCTTTCACAAGTGAGAAAGGCGCACAAATATGGTATGATTCCACGAACATTGCATAATAAATACTTTGCAGTAAAGAATATGCCTCTTTTGGCGATATTTCTGCATTCTGTGTTTCAATTGGATTGGAACTGCTTTTCATGGAGACAACATGCATTTTGACAGAATATTTTGTATCTGTATTGCTTGCGTTTTTTAATGATGCAAGAAGTGCTAGTGATGTTACATAGCCGTTAAGACAATTCCCGTTTTTGTTTATTTCTATCGTGGTGATTTCATTAGAGTTTTCCTCGAAAATGTGCCACACAAGAGAACCTGTTAGACTCCACTCTTTTTCGTCTCCATTGATTTGTTGCTTAATAAGCAACGGTAAGGCTTTTTTGTCGGAGAAAATAATACTGTCTACGTTTTTAATATAGTCCCCTATCAGTTTAGCTTTCTGGTTTCCGTCTTCTGCTATATCCTTTAACGCAAGCTCGCCAAAGAAAGAATCTGGCAAGACATTCTGATTTTTAAGCTTATGTTTCAAATCATCTGTCGTAACGTTTCCGTTATTTACAAGGAATTCCTTCACATAATCTTTGCTTAGGGATGATTTTGTCAGATTGTCAAATACGAGCGGTTCGAACTCAAAGAGTTCCTCGTCGGAATCATCTTCGTTTGGATTAAATTTTGCTTCTGCCATAAATTGAAACGGATCAGAAAGGAATTTCTTTATTTTATATATTGGTACACGATCTGGAAGAACTTTTACATCTTTCGGTTTGTCCGCTGTGTAAGAGACGCTTTGAGGGCAAGACTCACTTTCTGCGTCAAAACTGCCTGTCGCTGTTGTGCTTTCCGTTTGTGTCAGGTCGCTTTCAGGAATTTGTTTTCCCTGAAGTTTTATAAAATTGCTTTTATTTCGGAATTCTCTTGAAGTAAAAAGTTCGCTCCAAGGTCTGTTCTCATCGATTTTTATAGTCTGCTCATAAACGATTTGTTCTTGACCATCGATTTTTTCTTCCAAATAGATAGTCTCAAACAAATCTGCAAGAACCGATGACTTAAAGAAATCCTCGTCTTTTTGCAAATCTTTGTTTATAAAACTGATAAAAAAGCCTTCTTTGGCTGACATGAGCTGGCATAAAAAAGCGTTCTTTTTACGCGGTACGGTTTCAAATCCTTTTGTGCGAAGATCCAGATCGCTGATTGAATCGATTCCAGGAAATGCCTTTGAATCAAGCCCGACAAAAAATACATATTTTGCGGAAAGAACCCTGTTTGACTCAAAATTAGCAAAGGTAATTCCTTGGGAAAGAATTTTTGAGTTGTGAAGTGTGACCGAGCGGGATCTGTCAAAAAGCGCAAAAAAGAAGCAGTCTTTATAAATATAATCTGAGTCTTTTGGACTGTCTGCCATCTGTTTGTTCTTGACCATCGATTGAGCCTCTGCCATTTCATCGGTGCTGGCTATCATCATTTCTTGCCGGTCAATTTCTTCTATTATATTCTGAAAAACAAGCGTTTCATTAAAAAGATTAGCAGGAATTGTGTTTTCCAGACAAATCCACTTTTTTAGGATGTTGCGGAGTTTCTTTATATCATCTGAATTAAATCTGTCCTTTTCAGAAAACTTTGTCCATTCTTCCAGCTCATCAATTGCTTGGATGAATTTGTAAAGACTTGTATCATCAGAAGATTCTATGGTTTCATATGGAAGATAATCTTCTTCATCATTTTTTTTCATAGGGTATTCTGTAAGACGAGAAAGCAATAGTCTGATTTTTGCTTTTTGCCAGTCAAGAACAACGTCTTCTGATTCTCCGCGGTCGCGATAAACATGCATTTGCGTCGTCCATGCAGACCACGCAGAAAGTTCATTTTCGCTTATTCCACGAACTGTTTGAACAAGATAATTCCGAAGAAGCGCAAAAACGTCGGAGCGGCATAAATATCCCTTTTTTAGGATTCCGAAAAAAACATGGAGAGCTTCTGCTGTAAGGGATTTTTCGCCAGAATAATCGGCTATGATATATGGAATGCACGGGAAATTCTGTTCTTCATCGTTAAAAGTGTTCTGATCAAAAACTTGTTCAATTGCAACTATGTAATCTTGTATAAATGGGGCAACGACAATGATGTCGCCAACTTGTGTTTCGCCTTGCAAAAGTAATTTACAGATTTTGGAGTGAACTGCTTCTATTTCGCGCAGTTTTGACGGGGCTGCTGTGAGCGTAAGCGATTGGTCGTCCTTGGAAAAAGCTCTGGGAACAATTTTTGAGCCTTTCCCATTTTCTTTGCTACCTATTATAGAGTTTTGTACATAATGAAGAATATTGTCAGCAGAAGAAGTTTTTGTTTCTTCGTCTAGTATTTCGAGTGTACCGACACCTCTTTTAATCCACAGTTCAAGGTTTTCTTTCCCATATCCTGCCCATTTGTTTATAAGCTGGTTTGCAGAAAATCCAGAGTTTTCAGCAGGGGTTTGGCAGTTTTTGTCACTATTCTGGTGTGATTCAGCAGAATAGTTCCCTGTCTGTATAAATATTTCCAGATTATTTATCTTTGAGAATTCTGAAAGGATGTTCCGATAAAGTTCTCCGATTCCTGAAAAACCAAACAAAAAGACAGGACGTTTTGAATCCCAGTCAAATTGAATCGTCTCTTCATCTTTATTCTTGCAGTATGTGCAATGCCCTGATGCTTGCTGTTGTGTACTTTTATTCAGTTTTGCAAGCTGATAAAGCGTCAAATATCGGGTTCCACGTATATTTATCCCTCCTGTAGAAAAAATATCGTGGTAAAGTTTGTTTTGCCATGGATTTTTTTCAAGGATAAGATTCAGTTCATCTGGGCATGTGTCCTCATAATCCATGAAAAGGGAGGTTATTTCCTGAGAAAAATCATACAGGTGGATTGTGTTGACTTTTATATTTGTGTTTGGGGCAGTTGTATCTGTCAGATATTTAATAATCTCTGGTGCTTTGCAATATTCACTAAGAATTTCAAAATAGTATTTTCCGTTATCATCTTTGGAAGTCAGTTTTGAAATAATGATATCACGCAAAAGTTCTGAAGAAAGCTTTTCGATTGAAAAACCGGGTTTTAAAATATCAAACAGGAATTGCTCAAGACGGACAGTTTTCAAATTCATCAAAACTGAATTAGTGCTTTTTTGCTTTTTTAGCCAATGAAGCTTAAACCATTGTTCGATTTTTGGATCAGAAAAAATAACGACTGGTGAACAAAAAGGAGATTTCCAGCTTTCAATGATTTTTTCTATAATTTTATTCGCTAAAAGTTCCAAATTCCACGATATATAAACATTTTTCATAAAAAACCTTCCTTATAAATTATATTGTGGTTTTTTTTGTAGTCAAGAATTGTTATAGGAATTGTATTTCTAAGTTCGCATACGGGAGTTGTCAATATTTTGGGTGATGTAAGCAGTTTGCGCTGAGTTGTAAACAATGCATAAATAGATTTTTACAAAAAAATCTGTTTTTTTTAAATATTTTTTAAGACTATTTAAAGGTTTCATGTTACAATTGCAAATAAGCCAATTAAGGGAGTAAAAAGCATGGCAAAAAAAACAAATCTCGGTACATTTTCTGTTGTAAAACAAGATGATTCTGTTTTTATCTCTGTGAAATCAGGTGATATCAACGGTTCGTCGTTTCTTCCGACAAACTACACTTTGGATGACTTAGCGACTAAAATTGCAATGCTTATAAATAATTCTGCTGTCGCAAAACCAACCAAGAGCAAACTTTCCATCGATTTGAACAAAGAAATAATCATATCTGATGGAAAAAAAATTCCTCTTCTTGCAAAAGAGACAAAGCTGCTTAGATATTTTAGCGAGAATGGGGGTAGAATCGTTACAAGAGAAGAACTTCTTAAGAATGTGTGGGGCAGGGCAAATGACACTGCTACACGTACCCTTGATGTTCATATCTCTCGGCTCCGTCAGAAAATGGGCGATATGAGCGATGCTCCGAGCGTTATTCAGACTGTCCACGGAAAAGGGTATAAGTTCGTTCCGCCAGTACATTTCGTTTATTAATTCAGATTACACGTACAGTTCTTCGTTTTTTTCAAGACTGTACGTGGTCTTTGCTATTTTATAGTTTCCCCAATAACAAAAAACTCACTTTTTTATTATCCTTGGGCACATCATGAGATATTGCCGTAACTAAAAACCCGTATTTTTTTGCCGTTGTTGTTCTTCTGCATTTTTGCTATACTTTCTGCAGTATAACTGTTGAAAATACGCTCGAAGCTTTTGTATGACTAGCGAGCGTTATATAGGAGACCTGATTATGATAAAATTGCGGAACGGAGGAGCATTCTACAGTGGAAAAGGCTCTGACCCATTCATTTCAAAAGAAGAAGGCGAGAAACAAGGCGCATCTGTTGCAGCCTGCAAAAAAAATACGCTTGCATATGGCATTCTTCAAAAACACAACACATCAGGTGACACAGAAAACCTTAAAATAAAGTTCGATAAAATTACATCACACGACATCACTTTTGTCGGCATAATCCAGACGGCACGCGCATCAGGACTGGAAAAGTTCCCCATTCCATATGTTCTCACGAACTGCCACAACAGTCTTTGCGCTGTAGGTGGAACAATTAACGAAGATGACCACATGTTCGGCCTTACATGCGCACGTAAATACGGTGGAATCTACGTACCGCCGCACCAGGCAGTAATTCACCAGTTCGCACGCGAAATGCTCGCGTCATGCGGCGGCATGATACTCGGTTCGGACAGCCACACACGCTACGGTGCGCTCGGCACAATGGCTATTGGCGAGGGCGGCGGCGAGCTTGCCAAGCAGCTGCTCGGCAAAACTTACGACATCAAGCAGCCGGAAGTTGTGGCTGTTTACCTCACTGGAACGCCGCGCCCGGGAACTGGCCCGCAGGATGTCGCGCTCGCTATAATCGGCGCGGTTTTTGAGAAAGGATATGTAAAGAACAAAGTCATGGAGTTCATTGGCCCAGGCATTAAGAACCTGAGCGCGGACTTCAGAATCGGCATTGATGTTATGACGACAGAAACAACGTGTCTTTCTTCAATTTGGGAGACAGACGGCGCAACAGAAGAGTTCTACGCCGTTCACGGACGCTCTTCAGAATACAAGAAGCTTTCTGCCCCGAACACCGACAGGCCTGCAGAATACGCTTGGTACGACGGCGTTATAGAAGTCGATCTTGGCGAAATCAAGCCGATGATAGCAATGCCGTTCCATCCGAGCAACGTCTACACGATTGACGACGTAATCAAAAATCCGGGCGATGTCCTTACAGAAACAGAGAAACGCGCGAAGGTCAGCTTCGGCGACAAGATAGAATACAACCTGCACGACAAGCTGATTGACGGAAAGCTTTACGTTGATCAGGGAATAATAGCCGGTTGCGCAGGCGGCGGCTTCGAGAACATCTGTGCGGCCGCTGACATAATGAAAGGCGCGTCCATTGGAAGCGGAAAGTTCTCGATGAGCGTTTACCCGGCAAGTATGCCGATTTACATGGAAATTGTGAAAAACGGAGTTGCCGCTTCGCTTATGGAGACAGGAGCAATTCTTAAGACAGCGTTCTGTGGCCCATGTTTCGGTGCGGGCGACACACCGGCGAACAATGCGTTTAGCATAAGGCACTCCACAAGAAACTTCCCGAACAGAGAAGGTTCCAAAATACAGAACGGACAGATTGCGTCAGTCGCGCTTATGGATGCGCGCTCAATCGCTGCCACAGCCGCGAACAAAGGCTTCCTTGCATCCGCAGAGTATTGTGCAGACGGCGTAAAACCGCGCAAATACCACTTTGACGACACAATTTACAAGAACCGCGTCTATGACAGCAAGGGCGTTGCGCATCCAGAGGAAGAGATTCAGTTCGGTCCTAACATCAAGGACTGGCCGGAGATTCCTGCGCTCGGCGACAACTTGCTTCTTAAAGTCGTTTCCGAGATACACGACCCGGTTACAACGACCGACGAGCTTATTCCATCCGGTGAAACCTCGTCATTCCGCTCCAACCCGCTTGGGCTTGCGGAATTTACACTTTCACGCAAAGACCCGGAATATGTTGGCAGAGCAAAAGCTGTTCGCGACAAGTCAGCCGATTTTGTAAAAGAAGCAGAGGCAGCGGTTGCGGCGATTAAGAAAGCACACCCGGAACTTGCAGCCCAAGCGGAAACAGCGCAAACCGGCAGCACGATTTTCGCAGTAAAGCCCGGAGACGGCTCAGCACGCGAGCAGGCAGCTTCGTGCCAGCGCGTGCTCGGCGGCTCTGCGAACATCGCGATAGAATACGCCACAAAGCGTTACCGCTCGAACCTTATTAACTGGGGAATGATTCCGTTCTTGTTCAACGGCTCTGACAAAGAGCTTCCGTTCAAAAACGGGGATTTCGTTTTTGTGCCTGGCGTTCGTGCAAAGGTAGCCGAAGCCGCCGAAAGCATAAATGCTTACGCCGTCTCCAACGAAACGGGAGCAGTGAAGGAGTTCGCGCTTTCTACAGGCGATATGACGGCAGATGAGCGGAACATCATTCTTGACGGATGCCTCATTAACTTCTACCGGCGGTAAACAAACTTTCTAGGCGGATGCGAGTTAAGGTGCACTGTTTTTTCAGGTCATTGCTCTCGCTGACAGCCTGTGTGCGATAGCCAGTTTGCGCGAGCAAACATCTAAAATACTTTCCTATAGCTACCGGAGCGCAGCGACGGAAAGTAGGTTCCTCACTTCGTTCGTCAATACTTTCCACACAGGCAACCTGTCAGCTACGCAATGCCCTGAACACCGCAGTCCCAATTTCGCTCGCGTCCGTCTGTTAAATTCCGTTCAAATCAACGCGACCGCCGGTAGTTGTGTATTTTACAAATCGGTACATGTCGTATTTCTTTATTCTTCTATTATTCGGCTGCTAAGCGACGAAGCTAATGCGTTGTAGGATGAATTAGCGAACCCTTTGCTTCCAGTCGCCTCTAAATACGCGCTCTTACTACCAGACGGCACATAGAATTTTAAATTCGAGTTACA
>JAIKVO010000068.1 GCA_024685655.1 Treponemataceae bacterium | reverse complement strand
GAATCGTTTAGGGCGTTGTACAAATCCAGCCGCCACTGTTTGCTCTGCGGTGTATCTCGTCCGAAAATCGCCTTGAAGAGACGGTCTCGGTACTCACGTTGAGATTTTATATCCATGACAAGCTCCTTGAAAGAATTGATGCATTTTCAAAGTTGCCACTGAGAACCGAAGTTTTTAGTGGGCTTTCATATTATTATTTGACAACGTGAATGAGTTTTTGAAACTTTTTCCGGAAAAAAATGAAAAATCTTTACGCATAGTTGACGCATGGATGTGGTCGGTGAGCAAAAGAGCCAGGTGTTGGACAAAAGCTGACGCTTGCTTACAGACATTTTGCTTCGCAAAAGTCGCAGGATTCTAGGGACTTGCGCTACGAGCACAGCTCTCCGAAAGACTCACTACCAACAGCCCACCGGACTGTTGACGCACTGCTACGCAGCACCGTTCAAAACCTAGGCGGTGGAGCGATTCGCAACGAGTGCGAAGCCGAAGTTTCTAACAGGGACGGTCGTCCGCCCACAATTTCTCGTAGTTACTTGTGCTGAAGAGTATAGCTCTTCGGTGCTCTCTAAAAACAGACCTCTGGAATGATTTTGAATCGCTTTATATCACCGCTCGCTTGTACAACACATCAAAAATCGTTAAAATCATACACCATAGGTATTCGCACCTTGTTCTGGCTATTAGACAGTCGCGGTTGAAGTTTTCCGGCAGAAAAGATTCGGCAATAAGAATGGCTCGCTAGCTGATGAAATTTGTGGCTATGGACAAGATTGCGCAATTTTTTTGGAGGTATGAACAATGAAAGGTATTGAACTTGAAAAAGCCTATAATCCACAAGATTTTGAGGACAGGCTTTACGAACGCTGGGAAAAAGAGGGCTATTTTAAGCCGGCATCAGATGAAGCATCCCCAGTACACGCGCAGTATAAATGCAAATGCGCTGACTGCAACAAAAAAACGGATACCTATACAGTCGTCATACCTCCGCCAAACGTCACGGGCGTCCTTCACATGGGACACGGTCTAAACAACACGCTTCAGGACATCGTTGTACGCTATCACCGTATGAAGGGCGACAATACACTCTGGCTTACAGGAACAGACCATGCAGGAATTGCGACGCAGAACGTCGTCGAGCGTCAGCTTAAAAAAGAGGGCAAGACACGTAACGACCTTGGACGCGAGGCATTCCTTGAGCGCACTTGGAAAGTTAAGGAAGACCACCACGCGATTATCGTTAAGCAGCAGAGAAAGCTCGGTAACTCTACGGACTGGGAGCGCGAGCGTTTTACTTATGACGAGGGTTTGAGCGCGGCTGTCCGCGATGTTTTTGTTACGCTTTACGAGCGCGGGCTTATGTATCGCGGAAAACGCCTTGTAAACTGGTGTCCGCGCTGCGGAACGGCTCTTGCTGATGACGAAGTTGACCACGAGGACACTCAGGGCGCGATGTATCATCTTTACTACGAGTATGCTGACGGCAGCGGAAAAATCGAGGTTGCTACGACCCGGCCGGAGACATTCTTTGGTGATACTGCTGTTGCTGTTAATCCGAGCGATGAAAGATACAAGGCTCTTGTTGGCAAGAAATTGAAGCTTCCTCTTACTGGAAAAGAAATTCCGATTATCGCTGATGATTATGTTGATAAAGAGTTCGGAACCGGTATGGTTAAGATTACACCGGCTCATGACCCGAACGACTGGGAAGTAGGTCTTCGCCACAATCTTGAGGTTATAAACCTTTTGACACCGGACGGTCGTTTGAACGAGAATGTTCCTGAAAAATACCGCGGACTTAAGTCGGAAGCGGCGCGTGCGCTTGTTATTGAGGATTTGACGGCTGCAGGACTTTACAAGGGCGAAGAGAAGATGGTTCACTCTGTTGGTCACTGCTACCGCTGTAAGACAGTTGTTGAGCCTTATTTGAGCGACCAGTGGTTCGTAAAGATGAAGCCGCTTGCGGACAAAGCTCTTGCCGCATGGAAAAACGGCGAGATTCAGTTCTTCCCGCAGAAGTGGGAAAACACTTATGAGCAGTGGCTCGTTAATATCCGCGACTGGTGCGTAAGCCGCCAGATTTGGTGGGGTCACAGAATCCCTGTTTGGTACTGCCAGAAGTGCGGCGAGGTTATCGTTAGCCGCGAAGACCCGAAAAAGTGCCCGAAATGCGGCTGCGGTGCGGAAGATTTGAAGCAGGATCCGGATGTTCTTGATACTTGGTTCAGCTCTTGGCTCTGGCCGTTCAGTACGCTCGGATGGCCGCAGAACACGCCTGATTTGAAGACTTTCTACCCGACGACGGCTCTTGTTACGGCTTACGACATTATTTTCTTCTGGGTTTCCAGAATGATTATGGCAGGTCTTGAGTTCACAGGAAAAGCACCGTTCCACGACATCTACATCCACGGTCTTGTTCGCGACAAGCAGGGACGCAAGATGAGTAAGTCGCTCGGAAACGGAATTGACCCGCTTGAGCTTATCGACCAGTACGGCTCTGATGCTGTTAAATACACGCTCGGCTTTATGTGCGCACAGGGACAGGATGTTCTTGTTGATAAGGATTCTTTCAAGCTCGGTAGCCGTTTTGCTAACAAGATTTGGAACGCAAGTCGCTATCTGCTTGGAAATCTTGAAGGGCGTAACCTTGTACCGATTAAGAAAAGCGACCTTACCGAGCTTGATAAGTGGATTTATGCCCGCCTTGACAATGCTGTTCGCACGACAAGAAGCGCGCTCGAAGGCTACCGTTTCAACGACGGTGCGCAGGCTTTGTACGAGTTCTTCTGGACAGAGTTCTGCGACTGGTACGTTGAGGCAACAAAGCTTTCGTTCCGTAACGGAGACGATGCCGAAAAAGACAGGGCTGCATCAGTTCTGCTTAACATACTTGAAGAAAGCCTGCGCCTTCTTCATCCGTATCTGCCTTTCGTTACCGAGGAGATTTACCAGAAGCTCCCGCTCGCGGAAATTGCCGCTTCTCGCAAGGCTGCCGGAGACGAGGCTGTATGCGCGTCTCAGTACACGGGCATGCTTATTGCTGCGCCGTACCCAGAAATTGATGATTCTCGCGTAAACGACACGATTGTAGCTCGCTTTGACGCGCTTCAGGAGTTTACCCGTTCAGTTCGCGCGCTCCGTGCGGAATGCGGAATTGGCCCTGAGGTAAAGCTTACAACAAAGGCTATTATCACAAAGGGAAGCAACGCAGAAGTTTGCAAAGAAAAGATTGACATCATCAAGCTGCTCGCCGGAATCGGCACTCTTGAGTTCGTCGACGAAAAGCCGCAGGGCGCAATTGGCTCTGTGGGCAACGGCTTTGAGGCATTTATTGTAGTAGACAGCTCAATTAACGTTGATGCGCTTAAAGCCCGCTTCGAGAAAGAGCTTAAGACCGAGAGCGATTTCATAGAGAAGACTAAAGCCAAACTTGCAGGAAAGTTTGCCCAGAACGCACCGGCCGAAGTCGTTGCCCAGTTCCGCGAAAAACAGGCAGCGGCAGAGCGTCGTGTTGAAAAGCTTACTTCGTATCTACAGAACCTTTAGGTAATGGGAGGTAGCCTATGGGAATGAAAGTTGTAAAACCTTCTCAAATGGACGAGAAGGGGATGCTGCAGTTGAAAGGCGTGTATCTTGCGCCTTATATCCAGCTTGCTACTGCCCTCATCGGAAAGTCACGTCATGCTGGCGGCAATATGTTCCGTCATCAGATTGATACGATGGGCATTCTCATAGACTACGGCTATCTTGACGGAATTTTGCTGAAAGCGGCTCTTATACATGACCTTATAGAAGACATTCCCGGCTACGACAAAAACAATATACTCAGCATAGATTCCGATTCGCCAGAAGTTTTGAAACTCGTGATGGAAGTTACAAAGAAAGAAGGTCAGACAAAGAAGGATTTTCTTTTGGACATCATGAAGAACGGAAGCGAGGAGGCAAAAATCCTTAAGTGCGCCGACCGCATAAGCAACATGATAAGCCTAGGTTTCGTCACAGACGAGAAGTTCATTGCGCGCTACTGTGACGAGACTGAGTATTACATCTTCCCGATTGCGCTTGATGTTGACTATAACATGTATCAGGAGCTTATAAGCCTGGTTATGACCCGCCGCCGCTACCTTGAGGACACGGATTATTATTTGCGGTACAAGGAATAAGGTTTCGTTGTGATGGCGACATGAATAATAGTGCCGTGCACGGAAATCAATTTGGATAAGCAACAGTATTTAATATGCCTAAACAGCTGCGTAGCCAACAAGGTCCCCTGCAAGCCAGCATTGACGAGCGTAGCGAGGAACCTGCTGAGCTTGCAGGGATGTTGGCGAGAGCAGCTGTTTGAGAAAACTGAATTTTTTTTGTTTGTGGCTAATGCAGGATGTTGGCGAGAGCAATATGCGTAGTGTGCGCTGTGTGCGTATGAGAACGAAAAATTATTCCTGTGTGAGGTTGCATACTAGAATTTTTGTTGCAAATATTGCAATATTTGATTAAGATTTTGGTGGGAAAAAAGCAAAAACAGAACGGTAAAAGACAATACAAACAAAGACTTCTGTAGCAAACTATTTATGGAGGATATATGGATATTCGTTATTCTGTGAACCAGCGCGATTTTAAGCGTTACACGACTGAAGAAATCAGGTCTGAATTTCTTATTGAGAAAGTATTCGTACCTGATGATGTTACTGCTGTTTATTCTCATGTTGACAGGGTGGTGACACTAGGTGCAATGCCTGTGAAAGATGTCCTCGACATTGAGAAGAATATTGACTGCTGGAAGAATTTCGGTGTCACTTATTTCCTTGAACGCCGGGAGCTTGGTATCATCAATATTGGTGGAGAGGGAACCGTTACGGCTGATGGCATAGAGTACGCTATGGGCAACATAACGGCTTTGTACCTGCCGATGGGAACTAAGAAAGTCTCTTTCAAGAGCAAGGACGGCGCGGAGCCTGCAAAGTTCTATATGTGCTCATATCCGGCGCACAAGGCTTATCCTGCGAAACTTATAACAAAAGACGATGCGAACAAAGTTCCTCTCGGCTCTCAGGAAACCTCCAACAAGCGTACAATTTATCAATTCATTCACCCGAAAGTGCTTGAGACATGCCAGCTTTCTATGGGCTGCACAATGCTCGACACTGGCTCCGTATGGAACACGATGCCTGCGCATACACACGAGCGCCGCATGGAGGTTTATCTTTACTTCCGCATTCCAAAGGACAACGTTGTGTTCCACTTTATGGGCGAAGGTCAGCAGACTCGCCATATCGTAATGCAGAACGAGCAGGCCGTCATTTCGCCGAGCTGGTCAATTCACTCCGGCTGCGGAACGAGCAACTACACGTTCATTTGGGCTATGGGCGGCGAGAACCGTGAGTTCGACGACATGGACAATATCGCTATAACAGATTTGAGATAAACTATATTGGAGAAGCAAAAATGAAAAAGACAGTTACATTCGGAGAAATAATGCTCAGGCTTAAGTCACCGGAACACGAGAGATTGTTCCAGTCGCCTGTTCTTGAAGCTACATTCGGAGGAGGAGAGGCTAACGTCGCCGTTTCTCTTGCAATATTCGGAAAAAACGCCGCGTTCGTCACTTCTGTGCCGGACAATGCCGTTGGCGAGGCTGCAATTGCGGAGCTTCGTAAGCACGGTGTAGATACATCTGCCATTAACAAAGTGAAGGGCGGCCGTCTTGGAATTTATTACCTTGAGACAGGTGCTTGCGCAAGACCATCACTCGTTGTTTATGACAGGGCAGAAAGCTGCATTGCAAAAGCAAAGCCTGCTGATTTTAACTGGAATGATATTATGAGCGATGCTGAGTGGTTCCACGTTACGGGAATTACTCCTGCGCTTTCACAGGAAGCCGCCGACACTGCTCTTGAAGCTATGAAAGCCGCAAAAGCAAAGGGCGCAACCGTCTCTATGGACCTTAACTACCGCAAGAAGCTTTGGAACTACGGAAAGAAAGCTCCTGAGGTTATGAGGGAACTTGTTAAATACGTAGATGTCGTAATTGCGAACGAGGAAGACATTCAGATGTGCCTTGGCATTACCGCGCCCGGCGTTGATGTTACAAAAGGAAAGCTCGACACCGAAGACTACAAGAAGCTTACGGCCGCTGTAAAGAGCGAGTTCAGCAACGTAAAGGTCGTTGCCGTTACTCTCCGCGAGAGTATTTCCGCTGACAAAAACGGCTGGTCTGCCGTTCTTTCCGGAAAGACAGGCTTCTATACATCAAAGAAATATGCAATCGATGATATTGTTGACCGCGTAGGCGGCGGCGATTCTTTCTCGGCGGGTATTATATACGGTCTTCAGGAATACGCCGACAACGAGCAGCAGGCTCTTGAGTATGCTGTAGCAGCGTCCGCTCTTAAGCACACAATCCCCGGTGACTTCAACCTTACAAGAAAGAGCGAGGTTCTTGCTCTTGCCGGTGGTGACGGTTCAGGACGCGTCCAGCGGTAGTGGGGGTACAAGATGAGCGATTTGTTAGACAGAATAAGAGACACCGGTATTATTCCGGTAATAAAGCTTACGAGCGTAGAGCAGGCTGTTCCGCTTGCCAAAGCATTGCTTGACGGCGGTATTCCTGCTGCTGAGGTAACTTTCAGGTCTGCCGCCGCCGCCGATGGCATTAAAGCCATAAAGGAAGCGTACCCTGAGATGCTTCTTGGCGCAGGAACTGTAATCAACAAGGATTTTGCAAAGCGTGCAATTGATGCAGGCGCGGAATTTATCGTTTCTCCGGGCTTCAACCCGGAAGTTATCGATTTCGTTCTGGACAAGGGCGTTCCAATGATTCCCGGTGTCGCAACTCCGGGCGAGATTGAGCAGGCTCTTTGCAAAGGTCTTGATGTCCTTAAGTTTTTCCCGGCCGAAGCCGCTGGCGGTGTCGCGATGCTCAATGCGTTCGCGGGTCCGTTCTCTAATGTGCGCTTTATGGCGACAGGCGGCATAAACGCCAAGAACATGGGCGAGTATTTCAAA
>JAIKVO010000127.1 GCA_024685655.1 Treponemataceae bacterium | reverse complement strand
AGTTTCCTGTACGTTAAATACCTTCAGGTTTACAAGCGTAGCCCAGCTGACAAAAAACGGTATATAAAACGTACCAAGATAGTAAAAAAACATTTTTGGCGTAATTTTAATTACAGAACTATTTTCAGATTCTATCATAGAAGCACAACTCCTCAGCACAATTTAAAAAGTATCTCCGATGCGGTTTACAAGATAGATTAAATCTCTAAAAAGTATAGTTTATTTTTTTTTAAATTGCAAATTCTGTTTAATGATGTTAAAAACGTATGAATTTGTATAATTTTTTTGTTTCGCGCAAGGGGGTGTAGGGTCGTTCGTGCGCCATCCTTGTGCGCAGCAGGGCGTACGAATGGAGGTGGTGCGAAGCACCGTACCGAACCCCGAAACACCCGGCCGGCTGCGGAAAGCAGGCGGTGCGCCCTATTCCGCTTTCTGAATCTTCCAGCGGTGATATTCCAGAAGCTCAGGGCGATACTCAAAATGCATGTTATCCCAGATAAGCCATTTTCCGCCCCAAATAAAACCTTCTTCCTCAAAAAGATTTATGATTTCATACGGAGGCATCCAACGACTTGTAAGAGGCACAAGCATCCATTTTTCACCTTTCTGATCTTTTGTCCACCGCCAATAAATATGCTTGTTCAGCTTAGGCGGCAAAAAATCTATCGCTATTCCGACACTGTGCAAGGATTTTCTGTCTGCATCACGAATATCCCGCCAATTGTAGCCTTCCAAGTGATCAAGATCTTTTTCTAAAAAATTGGCTACTGTTTTGTTCGTTTTTTTCAATTCCAAAATCTTCTTTTCTACAGCGGCTAGCGGTTTAACAACTCGTTCACTAACCGTAACTGTAAGACCAAGAAACTTCACTTTTGAAAGATGCTGCTCTACTTTTTTTCGAGTAGAGCTTGAATAGATAAAATCAAGAATAAATATTGCCGGAAATGGCTCATTTTGACGTGTAGACGCCGCTCCTGCATTGCGGTATTCCTCAATTTGTTCTTGCGAGTATGTGGCAGGATCCTGAAGTTCCATCTCTACTGGATAATCCTCAAAAATAGAAAGATAAAGGTTTTTGTTCTTCAATTGGTTTTCCGGCAAAAGGCGGCCTTCACTCCAGTAAAAAATTTCAGAAGCCTTACTTCCTGTCGTAAAAGCCACTTCTATTTGCCAGTCTTCATGTTCTTTATCGTAAACTGCAGTGAACAGAATATCCGGAAAAGCTTTTCTAAGAATTTCCAGCTCTTCCGGCTCGCTCGGTTCAACAGGCTCAGGTTGTTTGGGCATTTGCCCCAAACCGCTTCGCGCAATTTGCTTGTTGGAGGCACCTATAAGACTAGATACTCCTTGTTTACAAAATCCATTAGCTGCAAATACATCACCTTTCGAAAAAGAAAGTTCCAAAACGAAAATAAAGGCTGTAATCAGTATAAATTTAAACTCTTTCCTAAATTGCATTCTCTTACCCTACCCATAGTAATCATCGTGATTTGAAATTATAGCTTAAAAAATCAAATTATCCGATGCTAACACAAATTTTGCAGTCTTTTTATCTTCGGGAAAAAATCAACTGTAAGTTATCAAATTTTATGAAATTGTCGATAATACATCTATGAAATACCGTTTTTATAGACTTAGTGCCGTTTTTTTTCTTACAATTGCACTTCCTTTGTTTTTTTCTAATGCTCAAAAGGGAAACTCCGTAGAAGAAGAAACTATACGTAACGAAACTGTACAGCCAGAAGAAATTCCAGAAATCAAAAGCGAGTACGAAGGGACTTTACTCGCCTCTCATACAGGACTTTATCAAGTGAAGGACGGAATACTATGGCCTCTTTGGACAGAAGGATCCGTTAGCAGAATTGTCAGGGGAAAATCGTGGTTTTTCCTCACTTCACAAGGTATTATAAAATCTGATGATTTGGTTACCTTCGAAAATATTAGCGAAGGTCTTCCATATCTTACTATAAAACGATATGAGAACGGAGTAAAATCCTTTGAAAATCAGGCAGCTGCTCTTAAAGACCTTAAAATGAGTCCTCAGAACCCAGATGTTCTTGTCACTATGACACGCGAAGAAGTTTTCATTACGCGCGATGGCGGCAAAAAATGGTGGTCACTTGGATTCTGCGCAAAAACAAACGGTGCTAAAGCTATTGCTGTCGGAAATATGAAAGACGCTGATGGAGTTTCTCGTCTTACGGTATTCATTTCACATCCGATTTATGGACTTTCTTACATCCAGCCTGACAGAAAAAATGCAAAATGGACAGATATAACCAACGGATTCGACAAACTGCCCACACTGTCTGACACCGATGAAATTGCAGATATCATAACAGTCTGCAATACAGACGAAAACGGTGAAGTTACAACGGATGTGTATCTTTCGCAGTCGTTTATACCGAGTATCTATAAGCTTGATTGGGCAAACAAAAAAGTTTTGAAAATCGGTGAGAGCAAAAACACAGATCTTGATACAATTGACGGATTATTTATAGAAGGAAATATACTTTACTACATCTGCAGGAACGGATTTTCATCTTTTGATCTAGGAACACGATTATTTACTGGCGCACCGGAAGAAGCGGAATTGTGGGAAACTCTTTCTCGTCTATCCGGCAGAAGGGCATTAAGTCTTTATATCCCTAAAGGTGTCACAAAATTCAGCAAACCCGTTATTCTTAATGAAATGTGGCTTTTTGATATGGAAACACCTCAAACCCAGTATGCTGATGTCGCTCTGGACAAACGCGGACTTTATATCCCAGCGGGTCAAAACAATCCTGGTTCACAACTTCAGGGATTTATAGACACAGCAAAAGCGAATAATCTTAATACTGTTATCGTAGATATGAAAGATGACTACGGACTATTGCGATATAAAACCGATAACCCCAAAGTTCTGAAGAAAGCGACTGTAAGTACATATGCTATTGATATAGAAAAATTTGTTAAGCAATGCAAAGAAAACGGAATATATCTTGTTGCTCGTATTGTTGTGTTCAAAGACAGGAATTTGTGGCGATATGACGGCAACAAATATGCGGTAGTAGATTCTCAAACAGGCGAGCCGTGGCGCGGTATCCGGAATTATGATATAGAAAAAGACGAAAACGGAAAAGAAATCTCGCGCACAGCAAATTATTACGATGAACACTGGGTAGATCCATATTGTGAGGATGTGTGGGAATACAACATCGATATAGCGAAAGATTTGGTTTCCAAAGGATTTGATGAAATTCAGTTCGACTACATCCGTTTCCCTACAGATGGATTAAATCTTGGCAATGTTAAATACAGATGGCGAGATACCGGCATGGATAAAGAAAGCGCGCTTATCTCTTTCTTATCATATGCACGCAGCAATTTAAACGTTCCTATCGGTATTGATATTTACGGTCAGAACGGCTGGTATAGAAGCGGAACAAGAACCGGACAGGATGTTGAGCTGCTTTCTCCTTATGTCGATGTAATTTGCCCGATGTTTTACCCGAGTCACTTTGAACAGTATTTCCTTGCCCAAAGTCCGGCAGTTGAAAGACCATACCGTATCTATTATTATGGTACATACAGAAACACTGTTATAGCCAGAAATCAGGTGATTGTCAGACCGTGGGTACAAGCATTCTATCTTGCTGTATCATACGACAAAACATATTACAATAAAGATTATGTAAGACGAGAGATTTTTGGTGTACGCGATTCTGTAGACCGTGGATATATGTACTGGAATAACTCTGGTAAATACGACTATATTTCACCAGATCCTGGAGATGCACAATATCCGTGGTAATATAATTCTAAAAATCTAAGTGCAGCATAGACAGTTACCAAACTATATGATGCTTCGCTGGTGAAAGATTTTTTGGGAGATAAAACATGGAATCTATCTGGGATATGGGGCTTGAAATTATCCGTGCAATTCAGAATGTCGAATGTAAGCCACTCACGTTACTTGCGATGCTTTTTCATTATGGATTCAACGTACCTATTTATCTATTAGTAATAACATATCTTTTTTGGTGCCGCAGCACCAAAGCAGGATTTTTTGCTAGCTGCGCGCTTGTTTTCAGTAATTTTGCGAATGACTCCATAAAAAATACGCTCAAAGTGGAACGTCCTTATGTACGCGACCCTTCAGTTTTCCGTGGCGCGACTGAAACAAGTTATTCTACCCCGTCCGGACATTCTGTTTCAGCAGCGTCTTTTTTCCCGGTAGTTGCAGCTATCAATGTCTCCTGGAAACGGGTATGGCGAATTCTGCTCGCAATTTTACTCCCTCTTTTGGTAGCAATATCTCGTTGTTACCTTGGAGTTCACTACCCAACTGATGTGCTTGGCGGACTTATGCTTGGTTATATAGTTTCTGCCGGAGTCCTGATGTTCGGCGAAAAAATCTGCAATTTCGTTGTAAAACTTCGTCCATCACTGCTGTTGCTCGTTTGTACCCTGATTTGCGTCGGGTTTAACGCAATAACAATGGGAAACGTCGCGATGTCAGGTTTGTTCATGGGTCTTTGCGCAGGACAGATTCTGATTAACAAAGCCGATGGATTTGATGCCGCTTCTGGAACAAAAAAGCAGAAAATCATCCGCTATTTATTGGGCCTTGTAATTGCATGCATTATATATTTCGGTGGAAAACTGCTATCACCAGGTAAAGAATCTTCTTATTACGATATTGCGAGATTTGTACGCTACGGTATATGTGGATTGGCTGCGACTTATATCTGTCCGCTTTTATTTATAAAGCTTAAACTCGGTGAAAATGCACACGAATCCGGAGATACGCCTGTTTCAGCGGCTACTGATAATTCATCGTCAACTGAAACAACTGACAACTCTGAAACTGACAACAAATGAAAAATACCTATACTCCCGAAGAACCAATTGCCGCAATTGCAACAGCCCTTGCACCGTCTGCGCTCGCAGTAATTCGAGTTTCCGGCAAAAACTGTATACAACTAGTTTCTTCAGTGTTTTCGCGTCCAGAAACATTGTTAAAAGCACCTGGCTACTCGCTTGTCCACGGATGGATTGTTGAACCGAACAGCTCTGCGCAAGTTGGCCCGGACAACGCAGATTCCGCACCTGTCGCGTTTGGCGAAGCAGCACATGGTGCACACACCGCAAACAAAGCCATGAGCACTCGCATTGATGAAGTGATGCTCGGTGTTTACCGCGCTCCTAAAAGCTTCACTGGCGAAGATATGGTCGAAATCTTCTGTCACGGTGGAACCGCGCCTGTGCTTGCTATTCACAAACTTCTTCTAAAAATAGGTTTTAGGAGCGCGGAGAGAGGCGAGTTTTCCTTCCGGGCGTACATAAACGGAAAAACAGACCTTACGCGCGCAGAAGCAATAAAAGAAATAATCGACTCTCGTACAGACGAAAGTCGTAGCCGCGCGGCCGGAAGACTTGCGGGAAACCTAGCACAAGAACTAGACCGCATAAAACAACTGCTAATAAGAACAGCAGCTTCCATAGAAGCAGAAATTGAATACCCAGAAGACGAAGAAACAATAGCAGACGCTTACGACAGCACTGAATTGGAAGAAGCACGACAATCACTACAACGGCTTTCCGACACATGGGCTGGCGAAAAACTTTATCAGGACGGTGCGCGCGTTGTTTTATGCGGGCGTACGAACGCAGGCAAGTCTAGTCTTTTCAATACGCTTTTAAAAGAAGAGCGGGCTATTGTTTCCGACATTGAGGGCACTACCCGTGACTGGTTAGAAAGCTGGGTATCTTTCAGCGGAATTCCTGCCCGCCTTTTTGACACAGCCGGATTGCGTCACTCTTCGGATGTAATTGAACAGTCTGGTGTGGAAAGATCACACGAACTGGCAGAAGATGCCGATATTGTGCTTTATCTGGCCGACGCATCCGAAGGTTTTACCCCAGACGATCTCGCAAATATTGAGCAATTTCATAAAGAATCTTTGAAAAAAGTAATTCTAGTTTGGAATAAATGCGATATATGTGTTAAATTTCATAAAGAGGATAAATACAGCGGAATCTCTGAAAAATCAGAACGTACTTCATTATTTACTGCTTGTACGAAAACACTTCCAGCGAGGCTTAACGATTATCCTCAAGTTTTCATAAGCGCTCGTACAGGATTCGGCATTCCCGAACTCGTGGAATCCGTTTATTCTGCTCTAGCCGGACAAAATGAGACTGCACGCCAGCAGGCAGGGCTTGGCTCCGAACGGCAAAAAGCCGCAGTTGACGATGCTTTGGATTCCGTTGCACATGCATTGTCTGCAACGGATGAGCAGCTTGGCCTTGATGCCGTTGTTCAGGATATTGAAGATGCCCTTGCTTCTCTTTCGTATATTACCGGAGAGACAAGCCCTGACGATATCCTTGGAAATATTTTCTCCAGATTTTGTGTTGGAAAATAAATAAGTCAGCCTCAAATGCCGGACGTGTTTTTGAATGACCTCAATTATCCTAATCTGCTGCCTAACAATTGTTGATTGTGGAGGGGAGGATTTTGTTGAAAACATTATGCAAACTGTTTATATGCACATTTACTTGTATTCTAACTTTCACATCATGTACGTTCCGTTTATCGGAAACAGAGTCAAACCAAAATAACACCGGTACAACCGAAAATCAGATTAATAATACAGCAACTATAAACCAACCAGAAAACTCTGGAGATGGGACAATTGCGACTGTCTCTTTTTCAGATTTTACAGTTACACCTAATAATGGCGGCAAATACTATAAAATCCCAACCGGAACACTTGATTTAATCATCACCGATATACCAATTTATAAAAACATACGTTTATTACGTATAAATACAAGCGATAATAGTCTATCAGGAATAGGTACGACACAACTTTTGATTAATTCACTCGAAGATAATTCCAAAATAGCAGCCGCTTACAACGATAAAGATCAACAATTCGTGCAAATACAAGATATTACGTCTGGACTGAATTCTTCAAGGATTTCTGCCGCAAATACCAAAAATGATGATGAACCTTATGCAATACCGTTTGTAGATAACTCTGACTATAAAAGCTTGCTTTATGATTTTTCTTCTGCTAACGATGATTCCAAACAGAATGAATCCCAAGAGCCTTCATTTATGATAGCCGGAAGTTCATCAACCGACTACAACATAGGCAGCACAAAACAATTCTATGTACCAGTAAATTTCTACGCTAATTCTCTTGATTGGTATACTGAGACCGCAACTGTCCGTGCTGTCGGAACTTATTGCTATGTGTGGGTGGCAAATGCCAATTATACAAATTCTGAAACTAATACTGCCGATAACAAGCTAAATGATGCCCAAGCTCAAGCCTTTGCGGAGAGTTTCGATTCTCTTTATGAAAAAGAAACGTCTCTTATAGGAAATTCTTATACAAATAATCCTAATCCTAGTATATATATCAATCCTCAAAACAAAATATCAATATTTATTTATGATATAAATGGTGATTTCGTTCCAAAACAAACCAGTGGAATATTCGGCTTATTCTGGATAAATAACTTTTACAAGAGAACTGCAGGAAGCGGACAAATCTCAAAATCAAATGAAATGGAACTTCTTTATATAGATTCTCATTTTGCAGATCAATATCCTTCAATTATGGTATCAACTATTTCTCATGAGTTTGAGCACATGCTTTATTTCATCAATAAAACAATGCTGAGAACCAATATTGAAGGTTCCACCTGGTTTAACGAAATGTGCGCAATGATGACGGAAGATTTGCTCGCGACTTTTCTTGCAAATCAATATGATGACTTTACTATAGAATACGATTCCGCAATTGGACGGTTGAAAGATTTTAACCCGGATTATTATAAAGGTGGCATTCTCGATTGGAAAGGCGATATACAATCATACGCCAGAACAGGTATTTTCGGATGTTGGCTTTTACGTAATTATGGCGGTGCAAATTTGCTCAGAAATATAATCAATAATTCTTATACCGATTGTGAAAGTCTTGAAAATACCATTCATTCTATGGGTTCAACCGATACTCTTGCCGAAGCTTTTACAAAATATGCCCTTTCGTTCGTACAACCATCAGCAACACAATATACGCTCAAAAAAGCCGTGAATGATCCTGATTATCCGCTTGTTCAGGCAAATCCGTGGGATTCTATATACAAAAGTTTGACCAAATTCTATAACGGACCCGTTTATACACCGGTAGACTATTCAGGAACACTGTATCCATACGGATTTTGGATTAATGGTTGGAACTCAGGACCATATACAAGTGTTAGACTTAAAATCAGTAGATTCAGTGGTGAACAAAATTATCTTGTGATAATCGATTAAATTCATTTTTGTATTGCAGTTAATTTTCTGCTACAGTATCATTTTTATCCATGAGTAACTTCAATATCAAAACATTTAGTACCATTGAAACGGAACGCTCCAAGGAAGAGCTTGAATCAACAGCTCTTGTCGTTATGCGCGATGTAGTCGCCGTAAAAAAAGATGAGCGAGTTCTTATCGTCACAAATCCTGATGATGATGTTTTTACAATTAGCTGTGCACTGTACAATGCTACAGAGAAACTTGGCGGTAAACCTGTAATTCAAGTTCAACCGGTAAAAACGCTTCTTGATTATTGCGAAAAATCCGTTATTGGTGCAATTTCAACGGGACCGGATGTAATTCTTTCTATTTCAAAAAATAAACTTGGAAAAGACGAAATGGGATTGAAGTATCCGTACGAGTATGAAGGCGAGGAATATTTAAGCTTATTCGATTTGTTTTTGTCTGGAAGAAAGAGTACCCGGGGTTTTTGGACACCAGGCATAACAATGGATATGTTTGTTAGAACTGCGAATATCGATTATAAGCAGCTTCAAAAGCGATGCGCCGTTTTGTGCAAGAAGTTCGAGAATGCCGTTTCTGTTCACGTAACTGCACCAGGCGGCACTGATATAAAGATTCCTGTTCAAGGCCGAAAACCTTTCAGTGATGACGGCTGCTTTTCTACGGGCGGCGCGGGCGGAAACATTCCTGCCGGCGAAGTTTTTATAAGCCCTGTAGTCGGTGGCTCAGAAGGTCGCATTGTTTTTGACGGATCAATGACTATCACTGGTGGAGATATCCCCATAAAAGAGCCGATTATTTGCGATGTTGCGAACGGATTTGTTACGGCTGTTTATAATGCAGTTTGTGGCCCGTTTTCGTCCGCGCCGCCCGAAAGCGAGGCCGGTAAACTGCTCGCGTCTATTACGGGTTCCGAACAAAAAGCACGCAAAATGGCACAAGACGGTGTTATCTCAAAAGAAAACGCTGCTTTTTATGAGCGAAATTCACGCGGAATCGGTGAACTTGGAATTGGGCTTAATCCAGCTGCAAAAATAACAGGCAACATGCTGGAAGACGAAAAGGCATTCCATACGTGCCATTTTGCTATTGGCGAAAATTACGACGGTGACGCCAACACGTTTATCCACCTAGACGGTGTTGTTCGTAACCCTACGATTGTCATTCAATATGCGGACGGCACGAGTTTCACCGTCGAAAAAGACGGCGAGCTTGCTCTGGAATTGCAGAACGCATAGGCTTTTTGCGTCACCGCATGGGGATTTGTAAAACCGCGGGAAGTATCGCCATACGCAACAGTATATGCGGACACAAATCCCCGCAAGCTACGCACTTTACTACAGTGTCTTAACCCACTTTGCGAACAGTTCCGGCCATATTGCGCACGATTCCTGAATCATAAGACCGTCATCACGCGATGTTTCAGCAGTAGCAAGGCTTAGTCCGTGACCACCGTGCGCGAATATGTGAAGTTCAAGCGGAATATTCTTTTCTTTAAGTGCTGTCGCGAACATAAGCGAATTCTCAACAGGAACGTCAGGATCTTCGTAGGTGTGCCACATGAAGACCGGCGGAACGTTTTCATTAACATGCTTTTCAAGCGAAACTTCATCAAGAAGGGTGTCGTCTTTGTTCGTGAGCATTTCAAAAGAGTAACGGTGTGCTTTTTCACCGGATGTAATTACCGGGTAGCACAGCAAAAGTCCGTTTACTTTAAGGTCTTCAGGCTTGTAATCAAGGAACTTTCTAACAAGACTAGTATTCCAGTAAATACCGTAATGTGCCGCAAGGTGTCCGCCGGCTGAAAATCCTGCGAGTATTATTTTATCAGGATCAACAGCCCAATCTGTCGCATGGTCACGGACGTATTTCACAGCTTCGCAAGTGTCAAGAAAACTTGTGGGGTATTCCATCGGGGCGGTTGAATAGCGAAGTACGACAGCCTGAAAGCCCAGACTATTAAGTTTCAGTGCGATAGGCTCTGCTTCACGCTCGGATTTAAAAAAATACGCACCGCCCGGACAAACTATGACGAGCGGACGCTTCCGCCCCTCTGAATATTCCGCACAGTTTTGCATGATGTATGTTGTCAGAGTTGGCTGATAAAAGTTGTTGTTTATTCCTTTTTCTCTGTAATGTACTGGTAAATTAATAACCTGATGAATCATATATCCTCCAAAATATCAGCAAAGTGCGACAGTGAACTGTGCATTTCAGCTTTTTATTGCAGCCTATGCTTGTGCTTTTTCGATTGCCTCATTTGTCGCTGCGACAGCTTCCGCTGCTTCATTAAGCGACTTTCTGTTAAGGGCTTCTGTTTCACGTAGCAACGCGACCGGTACTCCGTATGCTTTTTCAAGCGAATCGTTTGTAAGTATTTCTTCCGGTGTACCAAAATCGATGTCTCTGTTCGGATAAAAAAGAAGCACGTTTTCAGCGTATTTACGCGAAAGATCAAGTTCATGCATAGCGATAAAAATCGGGATGCCGTTTTTCATGGAATAATCGCGCAGATACTCCATAGCCTTGTGTTTTTGCGCATCTTCCATTGCGAACATCGGTTCGTCCATAAAAATAGATTTTGAACCGTAAAGCACCGCAAACGCCATAAGCACACGCTGCATCTCGCCTTTTGAAATACCATTGAGTTTTCTGTCGAGTATTTTTTCAAGCTCGAAAACGGAAATAACGTCGCTCAGTGTGGGCTGGGCGGACAGTGCGAGACTTCTGGTGGCACCTTGCTCTGCGGCTCTGCCCTGCCCGGCGGCACTTGTCGCTCCGGCATTTTCGGTTCCGGCGGTCTGTACCTGTTCCAACAAGCTTTTTACAGGGTCATCCTGCTCAAACTCCATATTCTGGTAAATAAAAGACGCAAGGCGGCTCCGGGATGCTTCGTCAAGCGCAGCAATATCTTTGCCGAACAAAAGCACTTTACCTTGCTGAGGTTTTACGCGACCGCCGGCAAGCAGCATAAATGTAGATTTACCGCTTGCGTTTGGCCCGATAAGGCTTGTAAAGCCGCCGGGCAGTGACGCTGTGAAATAGTCGAACACAGGGGAAGGAAGAATCGGCTTTCCGCTTTCATCTGTCTCGATTTCATCTCCCTGAAGCGGATATGTAAAACTCACGTTGTCGAATGTCAAAAAATCCATATTGTTTCCTAAAAAATCGCGATTTAACGCGACATGTGCATAAAACTCAATAAAGCCGTTC
>JAIKVO010000038.1 GCA_024685655.1 Treponemataceae bacterium | reverse complement strand
AAGCTTTCCAGCTTTTCTGAAAAGGCTCTTGATGCTGTTCGCACAAAAGATATGGGGCAAGTCGGCGAGATGATTACGAATCTTATCGTCGAGCTTAAGAATTTTGATGTAGAGGAAAAAGAAAAAGGCTTTAAAGCTTTGTTCCGTAAAGCCTCGAATAAGCTTGTCGCTATGAAATCCAAGTACGCAAAAGTGGAAACCAACGTGAACGTAATCACCACTGAGCTTGAGCGGCATGAGACTACTCTGCTGAAAGATGTGGCTATGCTCGATCAGATGTACGCGGCGAACCTTGCGTATTTCAAAGAACTTACAATGTACATTCTTGCAGGAAAGAAAAAGCTTGAAGAAACAAGAAACACAGAGCTTGTAGCTCTTCAGAACAAGGCAAAAGAATCAGGCTTGGCAGAGGATGTTCAGGCTGCCAAAGATTTGGCAGGTATGTGCGACCGTTTTGAAAAGAAAATCTATGATTTGGAGCTTACAAGGACAATAGCTCTTCAAAGCGGACCTCAAATCAGAATGGTTCAAAGCTCTGACACAATAATGGCTGAGAAAATTCAGTCTACAATCGTAAATACTATTCCGCTTTGGAAAAACCAGATGGTTATCGCCATCGGGGTAGAGCACTCGAACCAGGCTGCAAGGGCACAGCGCGAAGTTTCTGATATGACGAACGAGCTTCTTAAGAAAAATGCCGATGCGCTTAAAGTTGCGACTATAGAGGCAGTAAAAGAGTCTGAGCGCGGAATAATCGATATTGAGACGATAAAACACACGAACGAGCAGCTTATCAGCACAATGGACGAGGTGCTCAGAATTCAGTCCGAGGGCAAAGAAAAACGTCGCAATGCGGAGATGGAGCTTTCCCAGATTGAACACGAATTAAAGATGAAGCTCTTGGAAGCCTCAAAAGCTTAAAGACTGATTCGTACTATGATTCCCGTTTTGGGAATCAGCAAGAAAACACGTAAAAAAATATACTCTTGTTGCATGTGCACCGATGTGCTATAGTTGATAGACTGCCCCCACATAGTCAGGTATTATGCGGGTCGTAGGGAAAGCCGCCGGTGCGGTATACCCGGCGCATCGCCCGAATGTTGGCTGATGCGACAGAATAAGGTGCCTTTCCTCCAGAAAGGCCGCAAGGAAGCAAGGAAAAAATCATGGATAATCATGAAGTAACAATGGACAAAATCGTAAGTCTCTGCAAAAGACGCGGTTTTGTATATCAGTCGTCAGAAATTTACGGCGGACAGGCGGGTGCCTGGGATTACGGTCCTTTAGGTGTTGATTTTAAGCGGAATATCCAGAATGCATGGTGGAAAGAGATGACTCAGCTCCACGACGATGTTGTGGGCTTGGACGGTGCAATTTTCATGCATCACACGACATGGGAAGCTTCAGGACATGTTGGCCACTTTTCTGACCCGATGATCGACTGTACAGAGTGTAAGGCACGTTTCCGCGCCGACCAGCTTATAGAAGACTACTGCGAAAAGCATGGAGTCAACCCCGGAAAGCCAGTTGATACAATGACCCACGAGGAAATGAAGGCATTTATCGATGAACATATCAACTGCCCTACATGCGGAAGCACGAACAGAAAATATACGGATGTCCGCGAGTTCAACCTGATGTTCAAGACACATCTTGGACCTGTGGCAAACGATGCTTCGCTCGTTTATCTGCGTCCGGAAACATGCCAGTCTATTTTCGTTGATTTCAAGAATATCGTTCAGTCAAACCGCATGAAAGTTCCATTCGGTGTTGCTCAGGTCGGTAAATCTTTCCGCAACGAGATTATCTTCAAGAACTTCATTTTCCGCACATGCGAGTTCGAGCAGATGGAAATGGAGTATTTCTGCAAGCCAGGAACAGAAGACGAGACGTTCGAGCGCTGGCGCAAAGACAGATGGAACTTCTATCTTAAGTATGGTATTAAGGAAGATCACCTTAAGTGGCACCACCACGACAAGCTCGCTCACTATGCCAAGGATGCGTACGATGTTACGTACAAGTTCCCGATCGGCTTTGAGGAGATTGAAGGTATTCACAGCCGCACGGACTTTGACCTTTCGCAGCACATGCAGTATTCAAAGAAAGATATGAACTATATCGATCAGGATGACGGCAACAAGAAGTACGTTCCGTATGTTATCGAAACTTCTGCCGGTCTTAACAGAAACTTCCTGATGTTCCTGTGCGAGGCTTACGAGGAGCAGAACGTAGGAACGGACGGCAAGGAAGATTACAGAACTGTCCTTCATCTTGATCCGCGTCTTGCGCCTATTACTGTAGCTGTTCTTCCATTGATGAAGAAGGACGGACTTGCAGAGAAAGCAAAAGAAGTTCAGCATCTTCTTAAAGAGGATTACGTTACTGATTACGATGTGAGCGGAACGGTTGGAAAACGCTACCGCCGCCAGGACGAGGTTGGAACTCCTTTCTGCGTTACAATCGACTACGACACAATCCATGAGAAAAAGGATGACGGAACGCCAAATCCAGATTATAATACTGTTACACTCCGTTTCCGCGATTCTATGGAGCAGGTGCGCGTTCCTGTTGAACATCTTTCTGAGCGCATCCGCCAGGAGATAAAAAACTATAAACCATACACGAAAAACGCTTAAAAAGCGTAAGTTTTGGTGGATATAGCGAAATTGGACTGCAAACAGTATTGTGCTGTGCGAGCAATGGCGACAAGCCGTATCGACTTGTCGCTTGCGAGTCAAATACCTTGCTCTGCGCACTGACTGTCTGACAGGACAATGTAGCGAAGTCCACCAAGCATATGTTTTGAAGGTAATACGATGGAATACGTTTCTCTGGGAAAAACAAATATGATGGTAAGCCGCTCTTCGTTCGGTTCGCTTCCAATCCAGCGTGTAAAGAATATGGAGGAGGCTGTTTCGATTATACGCGCGGCTTACGATGGTGGTGTCAACTTTTTTGATACTGCGAGAGCTTACTCTGACAGTGAGGAAAAGCTTGGCTTTGCTTTTTACGGAATGAGGAAAGACGTTTTCATCGCGACAAAATCAGCTGCCGTGACAGCCGAGGCTCTTAGGGAGGATCTTTCTATGAGCCTTGAGGCTTTGCAGACTGATTACATAGATTTATATCAGCTACATAACCCCGGTTTTCTCCCTGTGCCGGGAAGCAAGGACAGGCTTTATGACACGCTTGTTACGCTTAAAAATCAGGGGAAGATACGCCATATCGGAATTACGTCGCATTCTTTGGAAATTGCCAGAAGCGCGGCGGAGTCCGGATTGTACGAGACTGTCCAGTATCCGTTCAGTTTGCTTGCTACCAATGAGGAAATAGAGCTTGTAAAACTGTGCGAAAAAAACGACGTGGGCTTTATAGCTATGAAGGCGTTGTGCGGTGGTCTTTTGACAAATATCCCGTTGGCGTTCGGCTTCATCCGCCAGTATGAGAATGTCGTTCCGATCTGGGGCATTCAGAAACTGGAGGAGATTCAGCAGATTCTTTATTTTGAGGCTCACCCGCCTGTCGTTGACGAGCGTTTCCAAATAGAAGCCATGGAAGAAAGGGCAGAGCTTTCCGGCGACTTCTGCCGGGGGTGCGGCTACTGTTTGCCGTGTCCGCAAGATATCCCGATAAATGACGCAAACCGCATGATGCAGCTTTTGCGCCGCGCGCCTTCTGAAAACTGGCTTACACCTGAATGGCACGAGAAAATGATGCGTATTGAAAGCTGTACGAAATGCGGCGCGTGCGCACAGAAATGTCCGTATCACTTGAAGCCGTTCGAGACATTGCCGAAGCATCTTGCGGATTACTTGGCGATGTA
>JAIKVO010000020.1 GCA_024685655.1 Treponemataceae bacterium | reverse complement strand
TCCAGCCCAGCTGATCAAGAAAATCGACGCGGGCTTCTTCCATAAATCTGATGTAATTTGAATGATGGGTTATCCCCATCTTATCTGTCTCATAATAGTTTACTTTGTGTTCATACGGTTTCATAATCTCATTTTCGACATTTTCGCAAATCTTGTCAATCTGCAATTTGAGAATATACAGAAATCATTTTTTTAAACCTGCGATACAAAGTCGCAGTTTTTTTCACAAACGCTGCTCTCACCGATTTTTTTCCCCGGAAAACGCTCCCAAGTTTCTCTTGCTCGAAGTTTTCCGGTTCATACACTGTCTTAACATGTACACTTTTGTGCAAAAACTGTCTCATCGTACTGACTTTTCCGAAGCAGCGCATTATACTTGATTTTACCTAAATGTCCGAGAAAAATGCCGCGTCCGCCGCGCCGTCCGAAACAAAAACCGTCTCGCACCCCATTCCACCAGTTTGGAACGCACAAAGTCGGGTGCTATTGCTCGGCACAATGCCCTCTCCAAAAAGCCGGGAAGTAGGCTTTTTCTACATGCACCCACAAAACCGCTTTTGGAGCGTCCTTCCTTCCGTTTTCGGTGAAACGCTTTCCCTGCCCAATAACGCACCCGACTCTTTTGCAGCCATCAATGAACGCCGCGATTTTCTTTTGCGCCACAACATCGCACTTTGGGATGTACTTGCTTCCTGCCAAATAGACGGCGCGGCGGACTCATCAATAAAAAACGCCGTTCCAAACGACTTCTCGCTGCTTTTTGAATCCTCACAGATTCATCACGTTTTTTGCACAGGAAAAACCGCCTTTTCTCTTTGGCAAAAACACTGCGCCGCCTTGTACGAAAAACGCTACAATCTGGTAGTTTGTTGCTTACCAAGTACCAGCCCGGCAAACGCATCCTGGAACACAACTCGGCTACTAGAAGCATACCGCGCAATCTTGACTTCGGTTTAAGTCTTCTACTCATCATGTAACAGAAAGTAACAGAATTGTTATCTCCGGTCGATTTTCTTCGGTTTGAAAGTGTATTAGAATATCATTGTCAGGAGGAAAAATGAACTTCTCGGAAAAGCTTCAAATTCTTAGGAAAAGTAAAGGACTAACACAAGAAACTCTCGCAGAAAAACTTAATGTGTCACGGCCAGCTGTTGCAAAATGGGAAAGAGGACAGGCGTATCCAGATATTTCGAATCTCATACAAATCAGCGATATTATGAACGTAACAATAGACTATCTTGTCCGCGACCAGCAGTGCATGATGTCTGTTTCGAGCGACGAAACAACCGACTTGGACGAACTGATATCTTTCCGACTCGAAGCAAATGTAAACACCTATGCCGCTTTTATGAATGAAACACAATCCACCCGCTTGGATTCACATGATTTTCAGTACGAAAACGAAGATTACACCTACCACGATACGTATGTCGGCGGCGAACAATTTGCAGGGCAAGAAGCCATTTGGAAAACCGGAAAAGCACAGTATGCAATGAATTATATTGGCAGGGTTTTAGAGAAAGAATTCAACGTCAACTTTCTGAAAGAAGCCCTCCGCGCCGCCGACCGTAAAATGCCATACCGAGGTCCCGAATATTATCAGAGCGGCGAATACACTTACAAATGCGCAGTAAACGGCGATTTTCTCTGGTTCCAAGGCTACGAGGAAATCTACTGGCACGACAAAAAAGTGTACGAATGTTTTTTTCACGGCGGTACAATTAACCCCTGAGTCGGCGCATGAACAAGTTTTATTCATATCTATTACACCTCAAATCTACAGCTGAACATCGGTGGTGGTAATTTTTCTCTAGTTCTTTAGCAACATCTATCGTTGCATCTTCTGCATCATTCACAAACCAGTCGCAATTTGCGACCAGTTCATTCATTTCTTTTTCTGTAAGTTGAAACTACTAGACAAAGCGATTTTTCTTGTCAACACCTCATTTGATTCAATATATTTAAATCGAAGTGCAATATAGACTGTCACCGTCGTTTTCTGTACCGGTTATTGATGTAGAAGCGACTTCCCAAAACTTAAAAGAAAATCACATTAAGATCAGCAGGATTCAAAGGCTTCTGAACATGGCGTACCCACAAGCCATTTACAATTGGGAAAATCCAAACGACAAAACATTGCCTTGCTTGGATCATCTTGTTACACTTGCGAAACTTTACAAAATCTCACTTGATGAAATAATCATCATAAAAGAAGAAACAAAAGATGCACAAGAAATATACGAGCCAAAACCGACATACGGAATTACTCAAGAAACACTTGATTTTATCGCCCTCAACGCAAACAAAGAGACAAAACTAGCGCTGACAAGCTTTTATGCATTTTCAGTATTGAATTAGCACGGAACGCTTTCTACATAACAAACATCAGGTGATAAATCGACTTTATTGTTCTATTCAACTTCACTATCAATATTAGGATTTTTATCCCAACAAACACAATTAGAATCATCAAGATAAACGCGCATAAAATCACTTAATTTGGAAAACTGCTCGAATACGATATCTACTGCAATTGCAGAAAATGTTTAAGGAAGTTTAATAAATCCATTCCCTGACCAACAACTGACTCATCCACACTCCTCACAACAACACATTCCTCTTTCTGCGGAATCGGTGTATAATATCCGCTATGAGCAACAAATTATCCAAAAAGTTTTATGTTTCGCTGACGATTTTCAGTTTAATCGGGCAAATTGCGTGGGTCATTGAAAACATGTACTTCAATGTCTTTATCTACAAAATGTTTCATGCGAGTGCCGCACAGATTTCCGTGATGGTAGCGGCAAGTGCGGTTACTGCCGCCGTGACTACGCTTTTAATCGGCGCGCTTTCGGACAAAGTTGGACAGCGAAAGATTTTTCTTTGCGCTGGATATGCTTTCTGGGGCGTTTCCATTGTAAGTTTCGGGCTCATCAAGATGGATGTTCTTACAAAAATTACGGGAAGTGTCGTTGCTGCGGCAACCTTGGGCTGTAATCTTGTTATCATTATGGACTGCGTGATGACATTCTTCGGCTCATCTGCGAACGATGCCTGTTTTAATGCATGGCTCACCGACATGGGAGATGATACTAACCGAGGAAAAATCGAAGGCATTAACGCCATGATGCCTCTTATTTCCGTTCTTGTTGTGTTCGGAAGCTTTATGTCGTTCGATCTGAACAAGGCCGAATCTTGGACGGGCATTTTCTTTATTATTGGTGGAGTTGTTATTCTTGTTGGCGGTCTTGGTTATTTCCTGATTGATGACAGCAAATCGCGCGAGCTTTTGAAGAACGCAAAGGAAGAAAACTCTCACTATTTCAAGAACATCTTCTACAGTTTCAAACCATCTGTAATCAAG
>JAIKVO010000243.1 GCA_024685655.1 Treponemataceae bacterium | reverse complement strand
GGCTGTTTGGGAAGACGAAAATGTTATAATGAGCCTTGAAAAACCGCTTTGCATCAAATATTCGGATGTGAAAGTGCTGAACGAAATTGAGAACCGTTCGTTCATTGAGGAAAGCACGGCAGAAAAACTCCGCCAGGACTTTTTGGACAGTCTTTGAAAAACTGGGTGTGTTTTTCGGGACAACACCAAAACCCCGGCAAGAGTTGTCAGGGCAATGATGATTTTCGTGGAAATCTGCTTTTACTCCATCTCCGCAAGCGCTTTTTGAGCAATCACGTCGTCGGGGTCGTATTCCAAAACAGCTGTGAAATATTGCCGCGCGGAAGAATAGTCGCCCTCTTTTTTCGCGAGAAATCCTAAATTTGACATGATTTTTGTGTTTTCAGGGTCAATTTGGAGCGCGGTGTGTAAATTTTTGCGGCATCCATCGTAGTCGCCTGTTTCCATGCAGCAGATTGCAAGCTCGTTGTAAGTGTCACAGTTGTTACCACCAAGAACAAGAGCCTCGTTGAACGCGCTTTTTGCGTCCTCGTACCGTTCCAGCCGGCGCAACGCCCAGCCAAGCATGAACCATGCGTTCCAAATTTTTGGATTTTTCTCGATGAAACTTTTTATCTTCTCAAGGCCTTTTTCTTCCTGCCCCATTGAAATCAGGTCGAACGCGCTCTTGAAAAGTTCGTCATCAAGGTTCCTAGATGAAATATCCTCAAGGATTTCTTTTGCGCGTTCTTTTTTATACTTCTCGTTTTCGGAAAGTTTGTCGTCATCCTGCCCGGAAACTAGCGAAAGATATGTCTCAAAGCAGTCTTTTCCTTTTGAGTAGTTTTTTTGTCTCAAATAGAAAAAAGCCGCGTTGAAAAATGCGTCGGGCAGAGGCGGATCAGCTGCCATTGCTTCCTTATAATATTTAAAAGCCATGTCGTCATAGGCATCCGCATCATCGTTCAAGCCTGACCGTCTGTATGATTCTGCTCTCTGGTCAAAGAAGAGCGCAGAATTAAGAACTGTAGGCATATCATCTGGATCAAGACCGCGAAGAGCTTCGAAAATCTCCTCCGCAATATCAAAATCCTCGTTCTTTGTTTTAAGAATCGCGGCTTCTGTAAGCTCTTGCTTGATGTTCGGCTTTGCTTTATTGATTATGCTCCTGTAGTACAGAATATTTGCGTTTTCTTTGTCATAGGCAAGCACGGTGAGAATTCCGGCAAGAATCATTTCTGGTGTAAGCGTTGAAATATCGAGCTTTGATTTGTCGAAAACGCCTGCTTGAACTGGAAGCTGCACCGGTAACGGAATCGTGGTGTCTATATGCATTGATTCCTTTGAGAGTTTGAAATCTTCCGGTAGATTTATAAAAACAATAGAATCGAGTGGGTTTGTCGGGGTCATGATTATCCTTGTACAAAATGATTAATTATAGTTGTTATAAGCATTTGCTATGCGGCGGATGTTTTTTGCATGCCGCAAAGTAACGGCTCTTTGTATCGTTCTTTTGTTATCCCTGTTGTGCGACAGCTTCAGCAGCTTTAGGCTGTGCTGCTTCTTCTGGCTGGGGTTGCGAATCTCCGGTTTGTTTTGAATCTGCAGCCTGCGCTGGTTTTGCGCTTTGCTTGGATGCGTCCGCAGCTGGTTGTGTTGTAGCCGCGGTTGCTTGAGGCTGTTTTTGCTGTACATGAGCAAACGCTGCCTTTGCTTGTGCTTGTGCGTCGGCTTGTGTCATAGTCGATGCCGGAGCTGCTCCTGCTTGTGAAGCAATGTCTGATGGACTGAACACAGCAGAAAGCTGCTTCTTTCGTACTGCTGTCAGATATTGATTTATGTGAAGCTTGTATACCATCGGAACAGAGGCTTCGTCGAACCGTATTGAAAGAGAGACAAGATCTTTTCTGCCTTCAATGACTTCTGCTCCGACAATTGTTCCTTTTATACCTACAGGCTCATGTACATCCTCGAAGTCAAATCGGATTATTGCCTCTTTATCAACAAGGAATTTTGCAAGACCGAGTATAATAATCTTTGTTCCTGAGAAAGAGAGGTCGCGAATTATGCAATGTCTAGGAACATTCTGGATGTATACGAGCGTCTCCTCTTTGAGCAGCTGGAGCTTGCGCTTTGCATCCTCTGAAATGGTTATGCGCTCTTCTTTTCTGCGGATTGCATTGATATTTGCTTCCAAAAGTCTTCCGATAATTTCAATTAAGTCATCCGGTGGACGCTGGGTGAATGTAAGCGTAATAAGCGCAAGCTCATTCGATGTAGCATATGCGTGTATTCCGGTGACTTTTGTGTTTACGAAAAAGCACATAGGCTGACCATCTGGTTGAATGAAGCAGAACCTAAGGCTGGCAGCAGTGTTTTCTTTTGTAAGCTGGGTATATGCACCGCTCTTTGTACCTACTATGATGCGAGCAGAAAGAAAAGATGTGGAATTTATAATGCATGGCCATTGTGAACCCGCGCATTTTATATAAATCTGGCGTGGATCCATGTTTAGCGTTTTGATTATTTCTTTCGTGAAGGTTATTTCTTTATCACGATACATATCGTAGTAATTTGTAATCTGCTGAGTGGTAGCTGTACCCATGAAATAAATGATAGTTTATTTATAATGATTCGTCAATCATTTGGAAAATTATCAATATCTGTGCGGAATAGTGTAGTTTTTTTTGTAAAGATGTTTTTCATGCTTGCATAATTGTTTCTGAAAAGCTATTGTATTCGCGGTTCACAAGATGAACACAGTAACAGGTGCCGCTCTATACGCTAAAAGCTTGTAAGAAGCGGTTAAAAGGGAAGCAGGTTAGAATCCTGCACGATCTCGTCACTGTAATAAGGGAGTGTCCGCCGTTAAATGGATGTTTTCGGAAACTGGCTTGATTTTTTGTTGCCAGTACTTTTTTCCGAACAATTCTATTGTCACTGGACGAAAGTCTGGGAAGACTGGCGGATGCGATGAACTTTAAGCCAGGAAACCTGCCTGTTATGATAGTACAGGAAGTGCTAAGCAATTCCAGATCACGAGTAATTGGTCGTACTCCACATCTAAACTGCCTCAAAACCAGCTGCCGGAAAGACGTGCGTAATCGTGCCGTCTTTATGCGCAGCGCATAGCACACCTGCGTCTATAGTGTTTTTCTGTGAAATAAGGAGTTTTTTATGAAAAAAAATGCACTCGCGGTGTGTTTATGCGCCGTTGCGGTTGTCGCGCTTTTGTTTGCTGGATGCGCCACAACTTCTGCTGTTTCTGACGAAGAAAAAGCGGCTCATGTCGCTGACTTAATCGATGCTATTTACGTGCAAACTCGCACCGAGCAAACTGACGCGCAGTGTGCCGAAGCTAAAGCCGCTTGGGACGCACTTACCAACGCTCAAAAAGAGCTTGTTGAAGGCGAGAACGCTGATCCGGATTATTTCGGGCGCGATACAGGCGATGCGTCAAAAGACAATCCGCTTAATCAGGACGGAATCGGAGAAAACGAGATTCTTGTCGTAAGCTTCGGCACATCTTTCAACGACAGCCGCGTTGCCGACATAAAGAGCATTGAGGACGCGATTCAGGCTGCTAACCCGGACTGGTCGGTGCGCCGTGCATTTACGGCACAGATTATCATAAACCACATTCAGGCTCGTGACGGCGAGAAAATTGACAATATGGAGCAGGCTCTTGAAAGGGCAGTTGCTAACGGCGTGAAAAAACTTATCGTTCAGCCGACTCATCTAATGCACGGCGCAGAATACGATGAGCTTATTGAGGCTGTTTCGCTCTATGCGGACAAATTCGAAAGCGTCCTTGTCGCAGAGCCTCTTCTTGGCAAGGTAGGCAAAAACGAGTCTTCTGTAAATGCAGACAAAAAGATTGTCGCACAGGAAATTACTTCCGAAGCCGTAAAAGCTGCTGGTTTTGCTTCTCTTGCTGATGCTAAGAACAGCGGAACTGCTTTTGTTTTCATGGGACACGGCACGGCGCACTCCGCAAAGGTGAGCTACAGCCAGATGGCCGCTCAGATGGCTGAACTCGGCTACGACAACGTGTTTATTGGAACTGTTGAGGGCGAGCCGGAAGAAACAGCGTGCGAGAACATTATTGAAGCTGTTGCAGAAGCCGGATACAAAAATGTCGTTCTTCGTCCGCTTATGGTTGTTGCCGGTGATCATGCTAACAATGACATGGCTGGCGATGATGAGGATTCTTGGAAGAGCATGTTCGAGGCTTCCGGCTCGTTCGATTCAATTGAGTGCCAGATAGCTGGCCTTGGAAGAATTGAGGCGATTCAGGCGTTGTATGTTGAGCATACAAAGAACGCTTCTACAAAAGTTGTGGCATCATCGCGCGGACAGTCACAGTCACTTGCTGACGGAACGTACATCGCTCGCTTCAACACGGATAGCTCTATGTTCCGTGCTAACGAAGCTTGCGACGGTTGCGGCACTCTTACTGTCAAAGACGGGAAAATGATTTTCCATGTAAGTCTTTCTGGCAGCAGCATCCTTAATTTGTATGCAGGAAGTGCCGCTGATGCTCCTGCCAACGAGGCAGATTGGCTTCAGCCAACAACAGATACCGTTACATACAGTGACGGCTCAACTGAAGAAGTTTTCGGTTTCGACATCCCGGTTGAAGAAATAGGCACTGATTTTGCGCTCGCATTAATTGGCAAGAAAGGTGTTTGGTACGATCACACTGTAAGCGTTTCTGACGCAGTTGCAAAGTAGTAGCCGACCGTAAATACTCCGGGTGTTTTAGAGGGCGGGAGCCCTCTAGGAGAGGGGGTGGCGGACAAGACAGAAGCGTGCCGGACATTGTACGGAGCGCGAGGACTTGGGAGCCAGGGGGATTCTTCCCCCTTCCCCTTTTTTCGCATTTCTCGTGTGTTGACTTGCTTGCTTATTCTTAGTAAATTCGATACATGGTTTGGTTTTTTATTAAAAAGAATTTTTGTGATGGATGGGATAACCTTATTTGGCTTATGGCATTCAATCTGCTGATTCTTGGCATTGGAATCGGTGTGTATTACGGACTTGGAGCCATCGTCGGTATTGCTGCGCTCCCGGAGTGGGCCGTTATAGTGCTTTCCATCCTGTTTTTTGCAGCTGGTGTTTTTTTAATTTCTACCATATTATTTTCTGTCAGCGATGTTTGTGCAAAAATTGCTGATTTCAAATCATCTTCATATAAAGAAGTGTTCACCGGGCTTAAAAACTGCTGGAAAGATGCGGTGCTTTTCTCGCTTCTGATTACGGTGCTCGTGATCCTGGCTGTGATTGCAATTCCGTTTTATTTGCGGATGAGCGGACTTTTAGGCTTATTCCTTGCGGCACTAGTTTTCTGGATGCTCTGTCTTTGCTTGTTTTCCTTGCAGTGGTTCTTGCCTCTTCGCTCGCAGCTTCACGGTGGATTCCGAAAGACGTTCAAAAAATGTTTCATCATCTTTTTTGACAATGCCGGATTTTCGGTGTTCATGTTTTTTTACTCGCTGATTCTGGCGGCGCTTTCTGTGTTTTTGGCGTTCCTTGTTCCTGGTTTGGCAGGCATCGCGCTCGCGCAGAACAACGCTTTCCGCTTGCGCCTTTACAAGTATGACTGGCTGGAGAAACATACCGATCTTTCACCGAAAGAAGCACGCAAGCATATTCCGTGGGGCGAGCTTATTGCAGAGGACAGGGAAACGCTTGGACCTCGCACGTTGAAAAGCTTCATTTTTCCGTGGAAAGACTAGTTTTTTAGTGGTTATGAGAGGAGAGTTTTTTCCTCTCATATTACTGCGGATGTACACAATTCTGGCAATTCAACAAAGAGGGGACGCAGAGTTCGGAGTTTAGTGAGAATGCTACTTATCGTCCTGAAACCAGCACAGTTTGGTATTCAACAAGTGTTAAAAACAAAAGTATGGGGTTCATTCCTGCTTTGTGCATAGACAATTAGAGTTTTTGCGCAAGGGGGTGTAGCCGCGCCGAAGGCGTCCGGGAGCGACGGATTTGCCGGCTTGTCCGGCAGTGTCCGAGCGGACGGATGAAGCGCACTGACGCGGAACGGCGGAACACCCGGTGAGCCAGTTTTGGAAGCGGGACGGTCAGTTTATCTGACCTATCCGCGGACAAAACTGGCTAGGGCGGCGAAGCCGTCCGTCATGCGCCAATATTTTTTTATAGAAAAAGATTCACTTGATAAAAGATGTGTGATATAGTAATGTTAGTAAACCGATTTACTAACGGATTTTTTCTGGCTTCAACGCACATATTTCCCAGGAACTTCCAAAACTTAACGGTTTTTCTCGTAAAAAGGACTTGATATATGAACATGCTTCGTTCTAGCGGCATTTTGCTGCATCCAACTTCGCTACCGGAAACACCGGGAATTGGCACAATTGGCAAATACGCATATAAATTTATTGACTGGCTTGAGTCCGCAAAGCAGACTCTTTGGCAGATACTTCCGTATGGACCGACCGGTTACGGAGATTCGCCTTATGCATCGTTTTCTACGTTCGCGGGAAACCCTTTGCTCATAGACTTGGACACGCTCAAAGAAGAGGGCTGGCTTACGGACGCGCAGGTTGAGCCGCCGGAATGGATTCACAGCAGCGGTTACGTCGATTTTGGTTCTGTCGTTTGGTGGAAAATTCCTGTTCTTAAGACGGCGGCGGCGCAGTTTTTGGACGGTGCACCAGAAAATAAGCGCGTTGAGTACGAGGCTTTTAAGAACGATAATGCCGCATGGCTCGACAATTACTCGATTTTTATGAGCATAAAAGAGCATTACGACGCACAGGCGCAGAAAGAGAACAAGTTTGGAGCCATGTGGAGTAACTACTGGCCGCACGATCTTGCTGTCCATGAGCCTAAAGCAGTTTCGGACTGGCATGCTTCCCATGTGCTCGAGGCAGAAATACACAAAGCAATACAGTTCTTTTTCTTCTCTCAGTGGAGTCGTCTTAAGAAGTACGCGAACGCCCACGGTGTTCGCATCGTGGGCGACATCCCGATTTTCGTAGCCGCGGATTCGGCGGACGTATGGGCTGACCAAAAGCTTTTTCAGCTCGATGAAAACGGACGAGCTACGAGTGTTGCCGGGGTTCCGCCGGATTATTTCAGCGCGACCGGGCAGCTTTGGGGAAATCCGCTTTACGACTGGGACGAAATGGAAAAAGACGGCTTTAAGTGGTGGATCCGCCGCATCCGCTCCATGCTCCATCAGGTGGATTATGTGCGCATAGACCATTTCCGCGGATTTGAAGCGTACTGGTCTGTTCCTGCGGGGGAAGAAACTGCGATAAACGGCAAGTGGGTTCCTGGACCGGGGGCTAAGCTTTTTAACCGTATTAAGCAGGAACTCGGTGATATTCCGATTATTGCGGAGGATTTGGGACTTATAACCGACGGTGTTAGGCAGCTTCGTGACGATTTCGCATTGCCCGGTATGAAAGTGCTACAATTCGCGTTCGATGTGAATGAAGCCGGAAAAGAAGGTTTTACGAATCCGTTCCTGCCGCATATGTATACGCCGGAATGTGTTGCGTATACAGGCACACACGACAACGATACTATGCAGGGCTGGCTTAACAACGCTTCAAAAGAAGAGGTTGAGCTTGTAAGGCGTTATCTTACGGGAAACGTACCGGGCGTTGAGATAAAAGATGAGGGGCTTTGTCCGGCACTTATCCGTGCGGCGATGGCTTCAACAGCGCGTTTTGCGGTATTCCCGCTACAGGATTTGTTTGCTGTCGGGTCGGAAGGCAGGATGAACACGCCGTCAACGAGGGGGGGGCACAACTGGCAGTGGCGCATGAATAGCGAGCATATGGATGCGGATAAGGCGGCGTGGCTAAAAGAGCTTTCCGCGCTGTACGGACGCAACATGGGCGAGGGATTGTGAGTTCGCGCGAGCGAACAGTTTTAATAAACTTCCTTGCACAACCCGAACCCAGATACGGAATTAAAGGGCGAGGGATTGTGGGTTCGCGCGAGCGAACAGTTTTAATACATTTCCTTGCACAACCCGAACCCAGATACGGATTTACAGGGCGAGGGATTGTAGCACCTGCCGTAAGGCAGTTCCGTAGGGCGGAGAGAATCGAACGCCCGTAGGAATGAGGCGGATGAGCCGAAGTGCGAAAAGCCCGGTGGCGCTTGACGCCACGCCCCAAATAAAAAAAAGCTGCCCAAACGGACAGCTTTTTTTATTATAAATCTTTATGCAGACTTATTTGTCTGAAAGAAGAAGTGTCTTTGAATCAAGCTTAAGGTTGATGTTCTGAACTTCTGTGTTGTGTGCCTTAAGAACTTTCATCTGAATTAAGTCAGGTTTCTGTTCAAGGTGAATAACAGTGTTGATTTCGGCAGCAACGTCTTCACCGAAAATCTTGTTTACATCCTCTTCATCCGCATTGTAGCTGAACCAGATTGCAAGACCTGCCTCAACTGCATAAGACTTAAGGATTTTCAGTTCTGAAGCTTCAAAGAATTTTGCACCAAGACCGTCGATAATTACTCCGGCTGCTTTTGTTCCGCCTTCTGCGAGTGCTTTGAGAGTCTTTGTGATTCTTTCTGCAGAAATTGAATCTGGGCTGAAGTTAAGAATAACCCTGTTGCGGATTACTGAATCCTTTACTTCATCGGCATTAGCAAGATTCTTTTTCTTCGTCATCTCGCTGAAAATATCTTCATACCATGTTATTACGTTGTCTGAGTGCTGGTTGAAAGAAACATGCACAACCGGCTTGTCCTGCAGAAGCATGTCAAGACCGAACTGAACAAGGACAGAAGTTTTTCCAAGACCCTTGCGGGATGTAAGAACTCCAATCTCACCAGCCTTAAGACCGCCGTTTGTCGCGCTTTCAAAGCTGCGAACCGGGCTGCGGTCTACGAGTTCCTGTTTTACCATTCGTTACTCCTTTTAAAAAGTCGGCGATATTTGTGCCGCAACAAAACAAGCCGGAAATTTCGCGTATTCGCGAAACGACTGTCGAGCTTCATTGCGGACGCTCGCCTAGCAGTGCAGTTTATTTACCCTGCTGTTCCTTGCGTTTTTTCTCCTGATATTCAGCGATAAGCTGCTCAGAAACGCTGTTAGGAACTTTTCCGTACTTTTCGAATTCCATTGTGAACTCTGCTTTACCCTGTGTGGATGAGCGGAGGATCGT
>JAIKVO010000242.1 GCA_024685655.1 Treponemataceae bacterium | reverse complement strand
TACGCAGCTTAAATCAGTTCAGTGTCACGCTCACAGTCGGTGTTCCGGATTTCAAGAAGAATGTGCCTTTCTTGCCGTCCGAAGTAATCTCGTAGCTGCCCTTGAAACCTTCTACGTTCACAAAACCTTCCGCGTCTGTCGTCGCCTCGAACGCAGTGTGCCACTCCTCTTTTATGAGCTTGTGGAGTGCGTTGTACGAAGGTTTTAGCGAGTTGTCCTTGCGAATAACGCCGCTCGGAGCGTTGAGCCACGCGCCGTCGCCGAAATCCCAGTTTGTAATAGCCGTCACAAGCGGATGATTCTCGAATAAGTTGCGGTACATCGTCTCCAAAGAGTCTGCCTGTTTCTGCTCCAGTTCCGGTGTCGCAGCATCATCGTCGTAGTGCGCGTCCTGAAGGTCGTCTATCTCTGGCGCGACGAGAGGTCCCGCGACAATCGTGTTTTCCGTAAAATGTATCGGCAGGCCGAAATGCTCGTAGCGGCTAAGAATCTCCTCTGTTTTTTCCTTGCTCCACACACCCTGGTGCTGGTGCGACTGAAGCCCTATCGTCTTTATCGGAGCGCCGGCATTTAGACAGCCGTCAATAAGAATCTCGTAGTTCGTGGAAAGATTGAAGTCATTTATAAGGAAAATACCGTCCGGGTTCGTTTCCTGCGCAGCATCGAACACAGCCTTGACGAGGGCGACACGCCCCTTTTCCTTGCAGATTCTAGTTATCGCGTTGTCGTACTTGTTGTAAATCGGCATAATGACAACCTCGTTGATGATATCCCACATATCGATTATGCCCTTGAAGTTCCCGACCTCGCGATGAATGCGCTCCAGCTGCTTTTTCAGGATAGTCGCATTGTCGTAGTTCATGAGCCATGGAGCACATCCCGTATGCCAGCAAAGCGGATGGCCCTTCACCGTAACACCCTTGCTCTTAAGAAACTTCGCTGCGTTCATCAGCTGCTCGGTATTCGGCTTGCCTTCCTCGGGCTCAAAGCCGCCCCAGTAGAACGGGAGTGTTCCGTAATTGAAAAGCCCAAGCCACTTTTGCATACGGTCCTCAAGGTTCGCCTTAAAAGCCGCTTTCTCAGCCTCTGACATCGGCTTTTGCGCATTCACGCTTCCATTGCCGTTGTGAACAGAAACACCGTTCGTGTACGGCAGCGACTCGAACGCTCCGCATCCGAACAAAAACTCGTGATTAACCTGATTCACCGCAACTTTCGCGTTCGAAACCGGCTTTCCGTCGCTTCCTACAACCTTAACTTTGGCACTCGCCTTTCTGTGAGAAATGTCCGCCATAAAATCTCCTTTGTAATTTGTTTACAGCAATTTGTCGATGCCGTAGAAAAGTTCAGACGCAATCGCCAAGTGTGCAGCCGCCCAGCATCAAGCCAAATTAGAAATACGCAGAAACTGATATAAATTCCGCATGATTCATTATATCGTACGATTCTTGTTTTAGTATATGATTTTTCCCCGATTATTCCTGTAAAATCAATTTACAAGTGATGTCGTAAAAAAACTGGAACAAATAATTACTGCCACAAAACAACGGATAGAACAACTGTCGAGCGTGGATTATACCTCTTATGCAGCTGCCACATAATATACATAATATAATCAGAAGCTAGAAAAACACACTCATTTTGCGTTATACTTGAATTATGTACAAAAATCTTACGACACAACTGGAGTCGCTTTCTGAGGGCGTTACGTTCCCTGTGACAATTCTTTCTAACGCGGCTGCGATTCTTTTTAATTCGCTTGAAGACATAAATTGGGCAGGTTTCTATATACTCGGTGATTCTGGTGATGACACCGGCACTCTTCTTTTGGGGCCTTTCCAGGGTAAACCTGCATGCATGAAGATTCCTGTGGGAAAAGGCGTTTGCGGCACTGCCGTTGCCAAAAATGAAACGATCCTCGTTCGAAACGTACACGAGTTTCCGGGGCATATTGCATGCGATTGTGCTTCTAATTCAGAAATCGTGATTCCGATTCACAGCGGCAGCGCGATTTACGGTGTTCTTGATATAGACAGTCCGAGCATAGGACGTTTCACAGAAGATGACAAAAACGGACTAGAAGCGTTCGTTTCTGTTTTGGAAAAATTCATTTAAAAGGATTCATTGTGTCAGCGGCTGCTTATTCTTTTTCTCGTAAAAAGCACCTTGTTTGTTTTCTTTTCTCGGTTATCGCCATGATTACTGTCATGGCTCAATATCTTTCTGCCTCATCAGAAATTTTTCCAACCACCGCTGAGCTTGATTCCATAGGCATCGTCCAAAAAAGCTCAGAACCGCAACCTCAGCCGGCCTCGCCAAGTTTTTTGCCAGTCACCGGGATTCCTCATCTTTTTTACAGCACATTAAATAACAATCTCGATGTATTTTTCCTGGAGGATTATTCTTCGCCATCCGCAGCATTCTGTTTAGCAGTGAAGGCAGGTACGTCCATACAAACGCCAGGAACTACAGGATTTCCGGAACTATATGCGCGGCTTTTCTTTTCTCCAGCAGGCGGGCAAAAAATCTTTTACGAAAACGGCGCATTTTCCGTCAGCTCCGAATGTTCCGGTGATTATGCGTTGTATTCTGCAATTTTTTCTGCTGACAGCATCAATAAAATGATTTCTTTGCTTGCGGAATGTACCACGACGGGCTTTTTTCCAGAAGCGGAACTGAAAACTCAATATGAAGCTATGCTGACGAAAGCCGCAGAATGGGACAATTCACTGGAAAACTACATAAATGGTTCGATGGACGCACGGCTTTTCTCTGAATATCCGTGGAAACGAGAGACAGGGCTTTGTCCTGATGTGCTAAAATCTTACGGAACCGATGGCGCAGCTACTATCTTAAAAGATATACAGCAGACATTTTATGTTCCGGACAATTCCGCGCTTTTTATATACGGACCATTCTCGCCCGATTATATTCTTTCGCTCACCGAAAACCTGCTTTCCTGCTGGAATACGGACGAGCCGCTTTCAAAAGAAGTTGCGCACGGACTCAATAACGATCATGAAAAAACTGGGGAGTTTTCTGACGAACTGCTTTCAAAACAAAGTACGGCCAATTTAGATGCCATTAGTAATCCGGATTTTTCAGAAAAGCGGAATGGCGGCGGTCGGTACGTCCTTACATCAAGCAGTTTTTCTAAAGATTTTAACCAGCTTATAATTCAATATGTACTGCCGGAAAACTTTCCGACCGCAGCAGAAACAGCCGCCACAGAAACTGCCGTTTCTATATTCCAGAATGGCAACGCTTTCAAAAACCTCGTAATTTCAAATGAAACTTGCGGTGTTAAAAGCGCGGACTGGCTTTACACTTCGTTTTCACGACAACAATCAGGAACTCGGCTTATTTTCCAGGCACTCATGGAGAACGGCAACTTTTCTCCTTCATCACAGGCTTTAGCCTTCTCCAGCTGCATCGAAAACGACTCCATTTTCACCGCTGATGAAGTTTCGTATTACAGCCGTATTACAGCGGACAGAATCAGCTTGCTTCGAAAAGAGCCGTTCACACTGATTCACGCAATGGCAGAAGACTGGGCCTTTTGTAATCCTGTATTTCCAAAATCAACCCGCTCATATGAAGAAGAATCCTTCCCAGATTTTTCTTTATCACACGAGTATGCGGAAGCATTTACCGCTGCATATGAAAAAGCCGCCCTGACTCTGACATCCGAAGAACTTTTTCACGTTATGGACGGTGAACCATACATTTTTCTTCTACTAAATGATAGCGTCTATAAAAAATATAAAAAAAATCTTGAAAATGACGGATTCACGCTTATTTCCACAGACAACGGCATTTGGTACAAAATGGCTGAATATGAAGATGTTCTGAAAACTGCCAAAACAGCAAGCAATTCCACAATTTCATCTGACTTAATTCTGCAAAATACCGTAGATGCGAAAAACTCAAATTCCATGCGCATCTCATCGGATTTGTCCGCGAATTCTGCATTGGAAACACAAGACGGGATTTTTAATTTCGTAATGCACGGAAAAAACGGAACAGAACTGAATATCCTTTCAAACGGAATCCCTGTGCTCAGTTATAACAACACAACATCCTCGTTCTCGTTCCAAATCAGATTCTCCGGCAAAACTGCAGGACTGACAGCTTCGCAACGTGACATCCGAACCGTCATTTCTGATGTAATTACAAACAATATAAAACAATATCTTTTATTATCGGGAATTCCATACACTTCTTTCTCAGTTGTTTCTCAAAACTCGCTTTACGACACATCAATTACAGTCAACACTACATCAGAATATGCAGAAGCTGTTATCGGCATAACAGCAGAAGCCTTGTTTTTTGGCGAAATCTCGGCACCACGCGTAGACGAATGCGCATACAGCCGCAGCTCAGAGTGGAACATGAAACGTACCGACGGAGATCTTCAGCTTCATAACGCCGCTCTGGCCCGATTATACAAAGGCACGACAGGTGCGGAATATTTCGATTTGAGCAAAGATTTTCTAGCCGATGTGACTTTTCAGGATATAGAGATAGAATATCTTGATATGCTCGACGCGTCTTGTATTTCACTTGCTTTAGTCGGCGAGAATGCTGCTGATTTTGTTCCTTTTACAGAAAATATTTTCGGGTTTCTGATGAATTTCTCGACATCATGCAGGGATTCCGCCGTATCATCACCGGCAGAAACTTTCCCTAATGACAGCGTTTCCGTTTCGTTCCGAAGAATCTTCACTTCCTCCGTTAAGCCAGGCGAATATCTTGTCCAACCGCCAAAACTCATACCTACGGAAATTTTCTATGATCCGCTCCACATTTATTTTGAATGCCCGGCTTACGGCACCCCCGAATATGCGGTTTTTGCATCACTCGTTTACGAGCTTGAAGAAATCCTTGACGAAATGTGGGACGGCGGAGCACTGGCTTCTTTCGACATGCTTTACGTACCTGTCGCCGGAATTTGGTTCCATGAAGTAACAAAAGCCGCTGATGTGTATGATGTTTTTGCAAAAGGAATTGAAAAGCTTCAGGAGCCGTTTGATGAACCGCGTTTACAAAAAATCCGCAACCGATTTGTTGAAAGGTTCTGTTCCGAACTCGATATGTCACCTGTTCATGCCGAGCTTCTTTTAGAAAGCCGGTTTTACAGCGGTAACAAGCAAAGCGACAAAACCGCAAGCGGGGAAGCAACAAACAGAGAAGCGTCAGCCGAAAGCGAAATCGCGACTTATCTCACTCAGCTTGAACAGCTGAAAAACGCAACGCCCCAAGATTTTGCGAAAGCAGCCGCGCGTTTCAGCACGATGGCAACTCTCCGCGCTGTCTCCGCAGACACGAAGTAAAGCCGTAAAGCTCGACTTTTCGCGTCACAAAACCGCTCGCATTCAGAGAAAACGTTCACCCACGTTTTTTTTGTCCTTTTAGCTGCTCTTTGAGCGAGTTCCGTTCCCAAAAAACACCGTCAAAATAGCCTTGAATCGCTTTATCGGCATCGGCATCCGCAAGCCGTTTTTCCGCCCAAAGGCAGTATTCTTCGTTGATTTCTATGCCGCAGTATTTTCTGCCGAGTTTTTTTGCCGTCACACATGCGGTGCCGCTGCCGGAAAACGGCTCGAAAACCATGTCGCCCTCGTTCGACGAGGCTAAAATCAGTTTGGCGTAAAGTTTTTCCGGCTTTTGCGTCGGATGATTGGTATTTTCTTTCATAGACCAGAACGGTACGCTTATGTCGTCCCAAAAATTTGAAGGATGAGTCAGCCTGAAATTGCCATCATCAGTTTCCTGCCAGTCTTTCGGTTTGCCGTCTTGCTTGTACGGTGCAATGACGCGCCTTTTCATCATCACGCTGTCTAAATTAAAAGTATAATCATCAGGATTTTTCACGGCAAACCAAATGTCTTCCATGCCGTTTTTCCAGTTTGATTTCGCGCCCCTTCCCTTCTCTCTCTGCCAAGTGATTCGGTTCAGTATTGGGAGCTCTTTTTCAACAGCGCGCTGCAAAGAAGAAGTGCATTTCCAATCTCCGCAAATATAAAGCGAGCCGTTTTTCTTAAGCTTGCGGCACACAGCCGGGAACCAGCTTTCAAGAAAAGCATCGTATGCATCATTTGACATAGCGCTGAATACTGTTCCGCCGAATTTTTTCGTCAAGTTGTAGGGCGGATCGATTATTATGAGTTCGGCAAACTCGTCAGGCAAATACTCCAAAGCTTTCAGAATATCGCATTGTATTATTGTGTTCTCGATTTTTTTTATATCCGACAAGCCAGTCTGTTCTGCTCCAGATTGATTGCCATAACTGCCCGCATCACAAAAGCAGCCATTTTCAAGTTTTTCCAACGTTACAAGTTTTTCCCTCAAAACGGGAATTTCTGTTTCTGTCAGTGAGAGCGTTCGGTTTCTTCCTGCTTTCTGTCTTTCATCTGCCATACAGCAAGGATAGTTCGTACCTCAAGTTTTAGTCAATGACACACAAAGCAATGAATCAGTTTTTACGAAACACAATTCTCTAGCTTGAATTAATTTTCCGATTGCCAAAATAAGCGCAAATAACCATATCGAAAAACCTAGCGGTCAAGTATGATTTCTAAAATCTCTCAAAACTCAGTTATTAAAACAATTTAGAAAAACTATCATAATTCCTCCTTTTTACCAGCCAAATCTCCATTTTTATCGAATGACAAATCTGAATTCTTGTGGTAATATAAATGAAAGTATTTTCAGAGAGAGACTTTTTTGCAGACACTCCTTTACGTTTATCGAAATGCGTGGGGAATGTAATTTTATCAGAAAGGGATCCAGATGGATTACGAACTAAAGAAACAATATTACAACGTCTACAAAAACATTCACCGTCTACAAGAACAAATGGAACGCGACATAGGCGATATCACTCCAAGCGAATGTGAAGAAATCCGCATGGAGATTATTCAGAACTATCTTGTCGTGGGTGAGCGAGAACCAGCCATCGTTATGCTCAATGATTATATCGAACAGTGGGTCACGCCAAGAAATCTTTTCCGTTCATCAGCTCCCGTACGCGCATATGTCCTTTTAATTTCTCTCTATTTAACAACAGGCAGAAAAAAAGAAGCCGAAGAATTCCTTGAACGTTTTAAGGCATATATAAAATACTCCAGCAAAGATGCGGAGCCGTACATTGCCGTGCTGGCATACACAGAAATTTTGGGAACGATGTTAAACCGCGATATTGTAGACGGGAAAAACTTGCTCCCAAAAATCGAGAATATGGAAAACTTTTACGAGAAAAACAAGAATACACTGCCTGTTGATTTTGCCGTAAGTATTTATACATTTTTCTCAGCTTACTATTTCCAGATGAAAGAAATCAACGTTGCACTTGAATACTGGAAAAAAGCATACGCACTTTCAGAGCTGGCAGGATTACGATTCCGCACATGCGAACTTTACAAACAGCTTTCGGCATGCTACGAAGGCGCGGGCATGTACAAGGAAGCTTTGGAAAGCTACAAAATTTTTTGCAAAGACAGAAATGATGTTTGGAACGCAAAGGAATATGCTTATTCTGACTTCTTGATTACAGAGTATGGCATAAAATCAGCATCAGACATTGAGAAAGAACTGCGCGAGAAAAATAGCTCACTAAGAGAAAAAACGTGCAAAGATACATTGACGGGCTTGTACAACAGACGCTTTTTGAGCAAATCTCTTGAAGAGGTTTTAAAAAAAGAAAGCAAAGTAATTATCCACGCAATTATGTTCGACATCGATTTTTTCAAGAAATATAACGATAACTACGGACACCTTAAAGGTGATCGCATATTGGAAAAAATCGGAGAAATACTAGGCGCGTTTAAATCAGAAACAGTGATTCCGGTAAGATACGGCGGAGAAGAATTCCTGATGATAATATGCGGACGGAGCATCACAGAAACGGAGATTGTGGCAAACACGGTTCTGCAGGATTTGCGGAACAGACATTATTCCCACGAGTATTCGGATATCGCGAAATATGTAACAATGAGCGCAGGTGTTGCCGAACTGGAATGCAGCTCAATGGATGACGTTTATATTCTTTGCGATATGGCTGACAAAGCGTTGTACAAAGCAAAGAGCATCGGTCGAAATACATGTGTGAGGTACGAGAAACAGTGATGTGGTGTGAGAGGCCAGATTTCAGAAACGGCAGCAAAGAGAAGATAAAGGATTATATCACATATTTTGAAGGAACATGTGAGCTTTGCATAGGCAACTTGGGAATCCAGAAGTATCTTACTGATGTTGAATCGATTATCAGCAAAGAAGCAGAGAATGACGATGAGATGAATATGCTCGTGTATTATATCGCGGGCGTAATTCATTATAAAATCTCTGAAAACGAACAAGCCGTTGACTGCTGGAAAGCATCGGAGAAATATGCGCGAAAACTGACGGATGACATTTTCCTGGCAAAGATATTTTCATACTATGCAATAATATATTATATCGAAAAAGATTTTGACCGATCATCGGTATATTTTGACGAGGCGGCTTCTATTTTTGCGGTTCACAAAATGTATACGGAGCTTGCGCTTCATTACATAAACTATCTGTGGTACAAGCGTTACGACCCGGACAAAAACGAAGTTTCCGCATATCTTGATATGGCTTTCTATTACGTCCAACTTTCCAACTCAATAATGGACGCTCGTGTTTATCTTCATCTGGGCTATATCTACAAAACGATATTCAACGATTTTATACGCGGAATAGGCTACCTCAACATAGCGCGTGACATGTGCTGCAAAAACAACAATGTAGAGATGGAGAGCATGACTCTTCACACGCTTGCAGACGGATACATGAAGCTTTCTCATTACTCCGAGTCCATACGGATATATGAGCAGCTTATGACAGAAAGCCGCTATGCGAACATAACCGAAAACCTTAAGTGCGCCATAATGAGCAATCTGATTCCATGCTACGTTTACATTGGCGACTACGAAAAAGCAAGCCTGTATCTTGATAAGATGAAACAGCTTTCAGCGAACACGCAGGTTAATGCGCGTCCGTATTTTGACTGCCTTTCGAACTGGCTCACAGCCATGATTCACATAAAAAAGAACGAAAAGCTTGACGAAGTGCTTCCGTTGCTCAGCTCATGCACAAATTTCTGCGACAAAGATTCTCGGCCAATACAGATGGATTCGTTCGATTTGAAGCTTGCAGAAAGTTTTGGTGAATATTATGAAGCCGTCGGTGACTACGACAATTCTCTGAAATATTATCTGATGATGGAGAAACTTTCCGAGAAATACGCCGATTCTGACAAGATGAACGCCTGCGACAGATTGTCCAGTGTGTATGAGAAACGCGGAGATTTCAAGACTGCTCTGGAGTTCAAGAAAAAAGGAACTGAATATTTCAACAATATAGACCGCGAGAACATACTGAACCAGTATGACCAGCTTTACAAAAAATTCTTCAAATCGATTCAGGACGAGCAGCTTAAAAACTTATTCGAGACAAATGAAAACCTCACGAGAGTCGCATATATCGATGAGCTTACGCAAGTACACAATCGATTGTATTATCAGGATTTTACGGAGCGTTTCGGAAAAAAAGGCACATATTCCGTCATTATGTTCGACCTTGACTATTTCAAGGAGTACAATGACAATTACGGCCATCTTAAGGGAGACATCTGCCTTGCGACTTCAGCGCGCATAGTCCAGGAAACAATTCCGAAAGACGAATACGATGTTAGATGCCACTTCATCCGGTACGGCGGTGAGGAATTCGTTATTTTGGCAGAAAACTATAGCTCAGATGAGATTGTCGCGCTGGCTGAGAAAATTAGGAAGAATGTGGAAAACGCAAAAATAGAGCACAATTTTTCTAAATGCTCGCAATACCTTACGCTCAGCGCAGGATGCTCTACCGGTATTTTCAGCAACAACGCCGAAATGGAAAGCCTCGTAGCGAGTGCGGACAGAGCTTTGTACGAAGCAAAGAAAAACGGCAGAAATGTCGTGATGCACAGCTAGTTGCTTGGACTGAAAGCCACTTTGACATTTCTGCCGAAATAATACAGAATTCAATCAACAACCCCGATGTCATTTGAAGCTTGATAGAAACTCCATGCTTTGCTTTCATTGCGGAAAGCAAAGCGAACATCGGGGGATTAAACTCTCTCACGAATCAAAGAAATTGTTGACGTTATTGTTTCTTGAACTTTGCGGTAAGCTCGCGGCTTGCGCCATACTCATCTACCCATTTAGCTTCTGAAGAAACCTTCTTTCCGCTCTTGTCGTACCAGCCTTCAAATGCATAGCCGGCATCAGGGTACGCATAGTATGTCTGCTCCCACTCGCCTGTTTCTTTCCACTGCGCGTTGTAAATAGGATTATACGTAAGGCCGACGCATCCTCCATTTTCCGCTGTAAGCGTAAGAGGAAGAAGTGTCTCGCGCTGTGGCGCATAAGATTTGATTGACTTCATCGGGTTGTTGCTTGCATTCAGATGACGGAGCAACGGATTGTTTGTTGTATCAAGCTTTGTAATTCTATTGTTGTGACAATAGAAATATTTAAGCTTCGGGTTATGGCTCAAATCGATTTGTGTAAAATCGTTGTCGTTTATATAAAGCTCAACAAGCTCAGGGTTTTTAGAAACATCTATGCTCTTAAGCTTGTTTTTTCCAGCATCTATACCCTGGCAAGCAGGCATTTCTGTAACATCAAGCTCTGTAATCTGGTTGTTCTGAACACCGAAAATACGCATACTCGGCATATTCTTTGATACTACGCCTGTCAAGCGGTTGTTGTATACATCCAGGAAAACCATGTCTGTGTAGTTTGAAAGATCGAGAGAACCTACAAGGTCGCAGTTGCGAAGATAAATTTCAAAACTCTGGAGCGGGTAAACATCCTCGTTAAAAATGTGGATACCGAAACCGACGATTTTTCCGTTCTCAACAGCAACTCCAAAAGGATATTCGTCGCTCATTGTCTGATCATCTGCCAATTCCACGCTCTGATTTTTGTTCGTTGTATCAACGCGGCGGAGGATTTTATGAAGAGTCTCTGCTTTCTCAAGGTTTGACACACCGTTCTCATCTTTGATGGCGTAGAATCTGCCGATTCCATCCAGTCTGCCACGAGCAGAAATCTGTGTGACGCAGAACAGGATAAAAAGAAGTACAATAATTTTTCTAATGAGTTTGTTGTTCATGGAACCTCCCTGGAACTAAAAAATCGTGCTTGTATGGGGGAAACTTCAGCCATTCCGTTTGTGAAAACTTAGCTTCTTCATTCCGCTGAAAACAGTTCATCCGATATTTTCGATTTTTTGCAGCTTTTTGCGAGCAACCGAAAACTTAGAATATCGTATCATGTATTTTTTTTTACACAAGGAAAAAATTAAGGAAACCTCTAAAAAGTTCAGGTCATTTATGCGTTAGGCGGTCGTTCGTGCAGCTTCCTTGCCACCCGAACTTACCGAGTTTTGCTGACGCAAAACTCATCAGTTTTTGCACCCGAATGGAGGTGGTGCGTAGCACCGTACCGGAACTCCGCAAGTGCCGACCGTAAGTTCGCGTCAGGCTATGGAGCGGTGCGTGCCGTAGGCGCGCAGCCACCGCAGGGAGGAAACCGACCGAGGAGGCCACGCGTCAGTACGCCGCGAAACAGCCGCCCTGCGTCCGTGTCTTCGGGCGCAGGGGACGCCAAAAAAAATCCCGCATCAGATGTAAGTATCCGGTGCGGGATTGTCGCAAATGATTACTGCGCGTTCGCAAAAACACGCAGGTAACGCTTTTACCTATTTCAGATTAATCATGCTCTTGTCATAATCTGCCGGCGGCATGTAGCCCATAAGCATCATGAGCGTAGCCGGCCATGAGCTGATTCCAAGACCGTCGTTGAGCTTCGTGTTGTCGTACTCGCCCTTATATTCCGGGTCGTAAATGATGCCAGGAACCGGATTCAAGCTGTGCGAAGTTTTTGCCTTCGGCTCGCCTGTCGCCTTGTCCGTCTTTACGCTGCCGTCTTTAGCGTGCTCGTACATATCGTCGCTGTTTCCGTGGTCTGCTGTAAGACAAAGAATACCGCCAGCCTCTTCAATAGCTGTCTTAAGCCGTCCGAGCTGAAGATCCATGCCTTCCATAGAGCAGACAACCGCATTGAAAACACCAGTGTGTCCAACCATGTCTCCGTTAGGATAGTTCAGGCGGATGTGGTCGTATTTTCCGCTCTTAATGGCCTCGATAACTTTGTCGGTGATTTCGGCGCACTTCATCCAAGGACGCTGCTCGAACGGAACAACGTCTGACGGAACTTCAATGTAATCCTCAAGTTTCTCGTCGAACTTGCCCTGCTTGTTTCCGTTGAAGAAGTATGTAACGTGGCCGTACTTCTGTGTCTCGGAAATGGCGAGGAGCTTAACGCCTGTCTGTGTAAGATATTCGCCCATCGTGCGGTCAATTGACGGTGGGTTTACAAGATACTGTGCTGGAACGTGAGCGTCGCCATCGTATTCCATCATTCCTGCGTACTCTACGGCAGGAACTTTTGCGCGCTCAAACGGCAGGTCGCCGCCTTTTGGTGTTTCAAATGCGCGTGTAATTTCAAGGGCACGGTCGCCGCGGAAGTTGAAGTAAATTACGCTGTCGCCGTCGTTAATTGTGCCGCATGGCTTTCCGTCATCACCTGTGATTACAAACTCGTGTATATCCTGGTCAAGTACACCGGGCTGCTCCTTGCGGTATGTCTCGATTGCGCCTGTTGCGCTTGGGAAAAGCCGTCCGTTTCCTTCAACGTGTGCTTTCCAGCCGCGCTCTACCATGCTCCAGTCTGCGTTGTAGCGGTCCATCGTCATATACATGCGCCCGCCGCCGGAAGCGATTTTGTAGTCGCAGCCCTGTGAAGCGAATGAAGCAAGGTATTCTTCAAGCGGAGTGATGTAGTTGAGCGCGGATGTCGGGTCAACGTCGCGTCCGTCAAGAAGCGCGTGAACGCGGAGTTTCTTAACGCCTTCTTTTGCGGCCTGAGCGATCATCGCTTTAAGGTGATCTATGTGTGAGTGAACGTTTCCGTCGGAAACAAGTCCGATAAAGTGAAGCGCGGCTCCTTTAGCCTCGTTTGCTTTTACGTTCGCTACGAGTTTTTTCCAAGTTGCAGCGGCAAACATAGAGCCGTTCGCGATTGACTCGCCAACAAGCTTTGCGCCTTGTGCAAAAACGCGACCGCAGCCCATTGCGTTGTGTCCGACCTCGCTGTTACCCATGTCGTCGTCTGTCGGAAGACCTACAGCCGTTCCATGTGCCTTAAGTTTTGTGTTCGGGCAGTTTGCCTTGAACCAGTCAAGATATTTCATGCGTGATGCTTTAACGGCATCGCCCTCTTCGTATTTTCCATACCCAACACCGTCCATAATAACAAGGACGACAGGACCGCGGCGGCCCTTCCAGTTCGGGTTTTTCTGTAACGGATGCATTGTGTCTGCCATAAATCCTCCAAAAAGTGCTTCTATAATTAACGGACAGTCATTTGAAAGCGTGGAACTGCCCGAATAACTCTTTTAAGACTATAGCGAATTTTTGCAATATATGCAATTAGCAGTGAGTAACTGTCAATGCAGGACAAACAAGAAAGAATGTGCACGGCAGGCAAACAT
>JAIKVO010000280.1 GCA_024685655.1 Treponemataceae bacterium | reverse complement strand
TGCCTGCTGATCTGTGCATCTTCCGCTGTCTGTACTTTTACGCGGAACACGCGCGAAACAATTGCGTTTCGTATGTCGTCGAGCATATCGTAGAAAATATTGAAACCGTCAATCTTGTATTCAGTGAGCGGGTTCTTTGAGCCGTAGGAACGAAGATACACCGCTTCTCTAAGACCTTCAAGCGTTTCAAGGTGGTCGAGCCACTTCTTGTCTATTTCCTGAATGTATTGGAAGCGTATGAATTTATTCAACTCTTTTTTCGAAACAAGGGTCTCTTTTTCCGTTATGTCATTCTGCAGCCAGGCGTAAATCCGCTCTTTAATAGCGTCAGTGTTCTTTTCCGTGATGTCGCTTATATCAATCTGCATTGCGAAAATGCGCTTAAGGTTGTCAGAAAGCTCCTGAACCGCCTGGTTAATATGCTTGTGACCTTTCGCATTGAAATCATCGAGCAGGTTGTCAACCTCAACTTTAGCGTTGTTAAGAACGCGCGTAGAAAGATCCTCATCAGCAAGAATTTCATCACGCTGGCCGTATATCGTGTTTCTCTGCTCGTTAAGAACGTCGTCGAATTCAAGAAGCCGCTTACGTATCTCAAAGTTGCGCTCCTCAACTTTTGTCTGCGCGTTCTCAATTCCTTTCGTAAGCCACGGATGGTAAATCGGCTCTCCAGTTGTCATTCCAAGACGAGACATCATCATTTTCATGCGCTCGCCACCGAAAAGGCGCATAAGATCATCATCCATCGAGATAAAGAATTTACTGCGTCCGGGGTCGCCCTGTCGTCCAGAACGGCCGCGCAGCTGATTGTCGATACGGCGGCTTTCATGACGCTCAGAACCGATTACATAAAGACCTCCGCAGTTCTTAACTTCCTCGTAATCCTTAAGCCACTTTTCTTTTTCAATCTTAAGAGCTTCTTCTAACTGCTCAGGGGTGGCGTTCGTTCCAGCGCGTTTTTGTGCCCTGAATTCCGGGTTTCCGCCAAGCTTAATATCGGTACCGCGTCCTGCCATGTTGGTTGCAATCGTAATCGCGCCTTTTGCACCGGCTTCCGCAATAATAAGAGCCTCGCGTGCGTGGTTTTTCGCGTTCAGAACCTCGTGCTGAAGACCTTTTTTTGTCAGAATCGCGGAAAGATGCTCCGATTTCTCAATAGAAACAGTACCAACAAGAACCGGCTGGCCTTTTGCGTGCACAGTCTGAATCTCTTTCGCGATTGCTTCCCATTTATCGTTCTCGTTAAGGTATACTTCGTCGTTTTCGTCAATACGAGCAACGGGCTTGTGCGTTGGAACAACAACAACGTCAAGATTATAAATCTTGTTGAACTCAACGGCTTCTGTCTCGGCAGTACCTGTCATTCCTGAAAGCTTGTCATACATACGGAAGAAGTTCTGGAAGGTGATTGTTGCAAGCGTTCTGTTCCGTTGCGCTATCCTGATATGTTCCTTCGCCTCAATTGCCTGGTGAAGTCCGTCTCCGTAACGTCTTCCTTCAAGAATGCGCCCCGTGAACTCATCTACAATCTGTACTTGATTGTCCTTAACAACGTAGTCAACGTCGTTTTTGTAGAGCGTATGGGCGCGGACAGCCTGCGTAAAATAATGGATGTACTCAAAGTTCTCCGGGTTAAAAAGGCTTCCCGAAATCATATTGTGCTTTTGCAGTATGGCCTCTATTTTGAGCATACCTGCGTCAGTAAATGAAATACGCTTTCCTTTTTCGTCTATCTTGTAATCGCCAATTACTTCCTCGCCCTGAACTTCATCCGGGTAGTCGTCTGTTCCCGGCTTTTTCTGAACTTCATCGAGCTGGCCAACAAGCTTGTCCACGTCGTAGAACTTTGCTGTATCGTCCTCGCCCTGACCGGAAATAATAAGCGGTGTTCGAGCTTCATCAATAAGGATGGAGTCAATCTCGTCTATGATACAGAAAGGAAAGCCGCGCTGAACTTTCCGGGCAAGCGAAATCTGCATGTTGTCGCGCAGGTAGTCAAATCCGAACTCGTTGTTCGTACCATAGGTGATATCGCATAGGTATGCGAATCCCCTTGCGATGTTGTCCATATTCGCTTTGATAATGCCAACCGTTACGCCAAGGTAGTCGTATATCGGTCCCATCCACATGGCATTGCGCTCAGCAAGATAGTCGTTTACGGTGACAACATGGACGCCTTTACCTGCAAGTGCGTTAAGGTAAGCCGGTGCAACAGTCATAAGGGTTTTACCTTCACCTGTTTTCAGCTCGGCAATCTTTCCTTGGTGCAAAACGATGGAGCCGAGCATCTGCGAATCGAAAGGACGCTCGCCAATCGTTCGTTTTGCAGCCTCTCGTGCCATTGCGAAGGCTTTTGGAAGTATCTCATTCATTCTGTCCTGAACTTTGTCTTTCGGACAGCCAACAAAAAATGCCTTGAATACCTCTGTATGTTCACGAAACTGCTCTTTGGAAAGTGAAGCAGCCCATTCTTCCTCTGCGTTGATTTGTTCCAAAATTGGCGTGAGTTTTTTTATATCCCGGTCATGTTTCGAGCCGAAAATAAAGGTCATTATTGCGTCTAACATGCATATAATGTAATAAGATTCCGCGATTTAGGCAAGGGAAACACGTCGACATCATGATTTTGGACGAATTGGACACAGATAGATAAAAACCTTAAAAAGAGACTAAAAATATTAGAGATTTGAGAGTTCTTTATTAGACAAGCGCTTGCTTATGCGTTATAATTCTATTCATAGATACTGGCGGGTTTCAAGAAAATCTGCATCTATAATGAGTTAATCATTATTTACAAAGGACAAATTATTATGGCCAAGACAAAGGGATCTCTTTCTAGAAAGTTTTCTGTTGGTTCAATAGTTGTAATGCTTCTGATGGTCTGTATTTCTTCTGTTACAACTGGATTTTTCTTTGCTCGCAACTGTTTGCAAAGCTTTTATGACAGTGCGGCAACTGAGTTATCGGTATTCTCGGATGCAATATCGATGTTCTTCTCTGCAAAAGAAGCAGAGCTGAATGTTTTCGCTGAATCCGAAGTTGTAAAAAAAGCAGACGATACGATCCATTCTTTTGTAAATGAAGTTGGAGATATTTCAATTCTTGGATATGAAAAAAGTCCTACCGAAGCTGCAATCAGAAAGCTTTGTAAAAACTTTGCATCTTATGATTCAGACATTGCAGAAATATACCTAGGTACACAGTGGGGTGGTTACGCCACAAACTTTGACAGCTCAATGTCCGGCGGATATGACCCAAGAAAACGAGGATGGTATGCAACCGCATCTTCCGGTTATGGAAAAGTCATGATAACAGATGCGTTTGCATCGACGGTTGGTGCTACTGTTGTTGGTGTTACTCGAAGTGTATATGATGCGGACAGTAATTTTATTGGTAACGCATCGATTGAAATCACGCTTGGGACACTTACAGAAATCCTGAAAAACGTGCAGTTTGGAGAAGGAAGTTTCCTACTTATCGTACAGAAAGACGGAACTGTTCTTGCTGATACCGCAAATAAAGAAAACAACTTTAAGAATATCAACGAACTTGGTATACCTGGAATTGAGGAGCTTTTTGCTTCAAAAGAAAACAGCGGAAAAGTTAAAGTATCTGGAACTGCTTATCTTGCAGAGCTCGTAACGAACAAAAAGACTGGCTATAAGATTATGGCGTTCTGTCCGCAAAGCACTGTATATGGCGAATTCTACAAAACTTTGATGATAACGATTGTAGTATGTGTCATCGCATCTTTGATAGTTGGATTTATCGTATCTGGAATAACAAGAAGGATAATAAAGCCTCTTAAGAAAATCGTTACATCACTTGAAAAAGTTGCAAATAACGACTTTACGAATGATATTCCTGTACAGAGCAGTGATGAGCTTGGTACTGTGGCAAAAACATTCAATGATACTTTGGGAACGCTCAGAAATACATTCGGCGTAATTACGCATAACACGAATGAGCTTGATAACATAGGAAACGGTCTTGCAAACGACATGAACAGTATTTCAAGCGAAATTGTAAAGATTGCCGATAACATCAGTACAATTAGCAAGCAGTCAGATTCTTTGAGCGAGGCTGTTATGCAGACGGTCGCTTCTGAAAAGCAGATATCTGCTGCAATTTCACAACTTAAAGAAGGAACTGTTTCACAGACTAGTTGTGTTGAAGATTCAAAGAAGAGCGCGAACAAGATGATTGAGAATATCTCCGAGATTTCTGCCTCAATCAACAACACTAGCGAAGCTGTTTCATCACTTCTGCGTGCGACGGACACCGGTAAGGAAAACATGAAAAAATCGGCAGAAATTGCGAAACGTATTGCCGATGCATCTGGAAGTTTGCAGGAAGCTTCTAGCGTAATTCTGAATGTTGCAAGCCAGACAAACCTTCTTGCTATGAACGCTGCTATTGAGGCAAGCCATGCGGGTAGTGCAGGCCTTGGATTCGCAGTCGTTGCTGATGAAATCAGAAAGCTCGCCGAGCAGTCATCTAAGCAGGGTAAGGTTATTTCTCGTACTCTTAAAGATGTTAGCCATGAAATTGAGAATCTTGCCGCATCTACAAAAACTGTAGAGACTGGTTTTGAGGAAATCTATACATTGTCAGAAAATGTAAGTGCTCTTACCGGAAATGTGCGTAGCGTAATCGGCGAGCATGAATCAAGTTGTAACGATGTTCTTGCTGCTATTAATAAGATTGAGGATGTAACTACAAGCGTAAAGAAAGGCTCTGATGAAATATTTGCCTCCAGCAAGGAAGTTTCTGACGCAATGGTAAACATGAGCAACATTGCGACAAGCCTTTCTGCCCGGATGAGCGAAATGGACAACGGTGCAAAGAGCATAACTCAGTCTAGTGAAGCCGTAAACGACCTTACGCAGCAAAACAAAGGAAAAATCTCTGAACTTGCCAACGAAATCGACAAATTCAAGATAGAGTAATATGTATCTATCTGTGCAACTGGTGCAGAAATCAGTTTTTGAATGATGTAACTTGTTTTCCTGTAATTTTGCAGATGTAGCGAAATTTGGGCTGCTGACAGTGTTTGCGCGAGTTTCCGTTTTGTGATAGCATAGGCGCATGCTGACATCTGATTTTTATTTCGATTTGCCTCCCGAACTTATCGCCCAGCACCCAAGCGGCGTGCGCGGTCAAGATAAGCTCATGCTTTTGAATCGCGCTACAGGTGTGGTCGAGCATCATTTCATGGACGATTTGCCGAGCCTTATTGAGCCGGGAACGCTTATGGTTTTCAACAACAGCCGCGTCCGCCGCGCCCGCGTATATGGCATAAAAGAAACTACAGGACGAGAAACTGAGTTCATGTTTCTCAACACTATAGATAAAGACTGTTGCGTTTGGAACGTAATGGTAAAATCCGCGAAAAAGCAGAAGCCTGGAATGCGCTATAAGTTCCCGGACGGCACGCTCGCAACGATAATTGATCATGAAGGCAACGCAGGAACTGAATTCCGCGCGTTAAAGTTCGATTTCGCAATAAACGAGGATTGGTTTGAGCGTAACGGACACATACCGCTTCCTCCGTATATAAAGCGCGGAGACACTGAAGAAGACAGCGAGCGTTACCAGAATGTGTATGCTACGGACACCGGTTCTGCGGCGTGTCCAACGGCGGGGCTTCATTTCACGGAAGAAATGCTCGCGCGCCTTGATAATGCCGGAATAGAACGGTGCTTTGTGACGCTTCACGTAGGATTGGGAACTTTCTTGCCGGTTCGCGAGGAAATAATTGAAAACCACAAGATGCACGAAGAATGGTATACAATTCCGCCTGAGACCGCAGCCGCAATAAATAAGGCAAAGCGCGAAGGAAGGCCGATTCTGGCAGTGGGAACCACGAGCGTGCGTACTCTTGAAAGCGCAGGAAGGGCACTTCTTGCAGAAGAAAGAGAAGGGGAAGCTTGCATCACTCCAGAAACTTGCGGTACTGCTGATGCTCGCGAAAGTGGCGAGCACGGCAGAACCGAATGGGTGCGCGCAGGAACGTCGTCTACAAGCATATTCATGTATCCGGGCTATAAGTTTAATGTTGTCGATAAGATGTTCACGAATTTCCATACACCGGAAAGTACGCTTATTATGCTTGTTTCTGCGTTCGCAGGGCGTGAGCGCATCTTGGACGCATACAAAACCGCCGTCGCAAACAAATACCACTTCTTTAGTTATGGAGATTGTATGCTAATAAGCTAGTTTTGCGAAGCAAAACTAGTAAGCTCGCGACAGCGAGCGTCGGGATTGCATGCTTATAATATAAATAAGCATGTAAAACGGTCGAGTCAAGGCTTTATGATAGCCGAAAGGCGTACGTGCCTTGATGCGACCGTATTGTATGTTAATAAGCTAGTTTACAGCGTGAGCATTGAGAACGAATCAGACAGAAGATTCAGAAATTGTGCTTCTAATAGGGAAATAATATCGTTTTTCCCCCGGATATTTGCCGCACTTTTGGCAAATTTGTCAGATGCTTCCGCAAGCATGAATTGAATTTCTTTGTCGGTGAGAGGCAGCTTTGATCCGATAAGGTTGTTCTCCAATTCCTTGCTCCTTATGGAAACTAGTCCAGAGAACGCAATACGTAAATCAGAAAGAATACCCTTGCTCGTATCTGCTAGGAATGCGAACGATGCGCTTGCATCAGAAATGACATTTTCTGGTCCTGTTCTCCTGAATAAAGCGATATCCCATTCTTCACTTGGTATACGGATACGCGAAATTATTGAGTTTTCAGGCACTTTATCGAATTTAATAATCGGAATGAAGCTTGAAGATGTCGGGCTTTGGATCTCAAGCTGCGCGTCAAGAGCGAGCAGCGGTGCATAAAGCGTATGGTGAATGCCTTCTGCGCAAATGTTGCCGCCTATAGTCGCTGCATTCCTAATAAATGGGTACGCCACTGTTTCTGCTGCATCATACAATACTGTCGGAATACGTTTCCTTCCCAAATTAAGAATTTGGCTGAGAGTAACCCCTGCACCGAATTCAATAAAATGTTCGTGTTTGTCAATGAGAAGAAAATCGTTTATTTTGCTTATGATAAGACTGGAAAGAGATAGCTTTTCGGAAGCTGTACATCCCCCGTATATTTTGAGTTGAGGAATAGTTTTCAGGTGAAAAAGAACGTCATTCAGACTTTTTGCATAATATACAGTCGTTTTGTTAGATGCCATGTTTTATTTCCCCGAAATACGCTTTCGTCTTGCTGCTGCTGCCATAATAATCCCGGATGCTAGTGATTCTGTATCAGTGCATCGGCATGGAAAATAACGTGCAACTTTTAATACGGAATCTTTGGCAGGTCTAGGATCTGTGCTTATTATAGACCATGCCGCAAAAATTTTACCCGCGTTACAATATCCGCACATATTAATGCCTGCCTGTCTGAAGCCTGTTTCTATATCTGTGTAATCTTGTGTTTTCATGAAATGCTCAAGCGTCTCTATGTTGGAATGACGCACAGCTGCGGATGGTATTATACAGGAAGGAACTGGTTTCCCGTCCATAAGAACAGTGCAGGAACCACAGCTGCCTTTCTTGCAGCCGTCTTTTACAGAAAAAATGCCGTTGTCACGTAAAAGCTGAAGCAGCTTTGAGTCAGGTTCTGCGTCTAGTATTATATCCTCACTATTCAAAATAAACGGTATTTTCATCTTTAAGACCTCTTTTCGGCATTTGAAAACTATTTTCCAGCAATTCCTCTGAATATGTAATCAATCGGAATAGGGACTGTATGAACAGTATTTCTTGTGGCATGTGCAATAGCATTTGTTATAGCAGCTGGAAGAATGCTGTAAATTATACAGCCGAGCTGTTTCGGTTCGTCCTGGCTCTCTATGAAGTTTATATAGATCTTTTCGGGAGAAAGGGTCATGCCGTCCATTATGTGGCGCAGAACATAGCTTATATCTTTACGGATAGATATTTCAGATTGCTTTTTGTTCAGGATCGTTCCTGCATTCACTGTTATCCAAATTCCGCGCAGTTTCGGCTTGTATAGAAGAGGATCAATCTCTACCTCTGCTGCTGCGGCACCCCATGAAAGAGAATAATACGGTGTACCGCAGAATTTTTCCTGATCCCAACTCTGATTTTTAGGTTTCGTCAGTTTCTTCTTAACCGAGATAGGGAGTGGCTGTCTGAAACGTAGCTTTTGAATCCCCTGACAACATTTTTTGAGCAACTGCGTCATTATATAGACGCTTCCTGTTATAGTTTCCGGCAGCTCCGAGGAGTCGTTCTTATCATCATCATTTTCAAAGTGTACTTGCTCGCTTGAGATATTGAGCATATCCGATGCGTATTGCTTCCAAATCGGAATAATGGAAACAACAGGAGTGGGTGATTTTATTGTAAGCGAGCTGTCTTTTTCCATAGTCACTTCAAGTGTATGCTTCAAGAAGCCCATAGGAGAACCGTAATATCCTTTCCCGTCGAAAGCAACTGCCAATCCCATACCCCTTGAAGGAAAAGTTGAAAAAGATGATTTTGTAGTGAACGGATTTTGCGAGTACGATGCATATTTGCGGTTAAAATCACTCATTCGTAATATTTTTTCGTAAAGCGCTGAAAGCTTGGTTCTGTCTAATATAATTGGATAGTTTTCTGAAGAATCATTAGACAGCTGTCGTTCTTCTGTATTAATAATACGAAGATCAATAGGATTTATACCTGTTTTGAGAGCAATATCCTGTATCTGTGACTCAACTGCAAAAAAAGTCAGTTTGTCGATATTTCTTGTGCCTGTTATAGCTGGAAAACAATTTGATTTTTGAATTTTTACGCAAACCAAAAGAGAATCCGGTGTATATGCTCCCGCTGCGGTTACTGCAAGTGAATCTGTAATTTGTTCTGCAAACGGACAGTATGCACCAGCGTCCAACGTTACGTCCAAAATTGAAGCCACGATTCTTCCGTCTTTTTGTACACCTGTTTTATGATGTATAGAAATAGAGACAGGTTTTTCCATATATTCTGTAAGTTCTTGAGGAGCAACAAGAAGAACTGTTTTTTGAGTCAAAAAAGATATCGCGGTGGCAAGACATGTAAGAATCGTGTTGTACCATAACGAATTGCCATCAGAATTAGGCACAATAGTCCTTTTTATACGGATATTCTCTTCTGGAAGACTGAGTATGGAAGATACGTTTTTCCTTAGGTGGCTTGCCCAAAGAGTCGGAGTATATATGGAGACGATTCCGTTTTCATATTCAACATAAGCGCCTTCTGGTTCAGAGATAGTCCGTATATGAAGACGTGGATAAAACGTATTTTCTATTTGAAAATCTGCTTTTTCAAAATTATTCGTATAATCACCGTAAGAAAACTTGCGTTCGGTGAAAATGAGCTCTTCTTGCTTTTCCTTAGCATGGGGCTCAGACTTTTGTATAGGTTCAGGTGAGGAAACGAAACCTTTTTCATCAAGTTTTTTTTGGATATTTTCGTTAAATACAGTGTTTTTTAAGTTATCCTCAAAAGATGTTATCAATTCTTTAATATCATCGATAATACCTTCTTTTTTTTCAGAGGTGTTGCCGTTGACTTCGCTGTCATTGTCAGCTTTGTTATCTGTATTATTGCTCACGCCAGTCTGAGTTTCAGGTGGCTGCATGTTTTCAGCACTTGTATCTGAGTCTTGATGAGTATTTTCTTCCGTCTTTTCGACAAGCTCATTCTCAGTCGTTTTTACATTTGTTTCTTCGGAGATTTTTTCTCCATTCACTTGTTTCGGTTCTTGTTCATCCAATTCCGGTGAGACATCGGACTGTTCTGTTTCCGTTTTTTGTGTTCCCTGCTTGATTATAATAACAGCCGATTTTGCGAGTTGCTCAACAAGCTTTTTGTCCGAACCAGCAAGAACTGCTACTGGTTCTCCTTTATATGAAATGGATTTATCAGCAAGTAGAGGAATCTCTGAAGAAAGCGTCTTTACAGAATTCCCGTTCGGAAGTTTATCTGCGGTCAAAAGAAAATAATCGGCAGGAAGATTTTCTATCTCGACTGCTTCAAATTGACCACTATCATATGGGCTTGTAATTATATATGCATAAAGAAGTTCTTCGGTAGGATCCACCGGACGGATATCGCTGTAGAAAGATGCTGACGAATCAATTGATATTTTTCCCTTTCCTGCCTTTGCTTTTTGTTTTACTTTTCGGGCAGTCGTGTTTTTTGCGTCCGCTGATGATTTTGTTTTTTTCTCCGGCGAAGCTTTTGCCGTACGTGCTTCATCCGACATAATGCTCCTTGCAGATGTTTTTTATGGTTTCTGCCGTATATTCTACCATTTCCTCCGGCATATCAGGCCACAGCGGAATTGTCAGTGTAGTCTCATATTGCCTTTGTGCATTTGGAAACATCTCTGGAGTTATGTTATATCGTTTTTTCATATATGTCATGTGGAAATGAGGAATAAAATGCATGGAAAGACCTATTCCCTTTGCCTGCAACATATTAGAAAGTTCATTCCTCGTTATGTTCAGCTTTTCCGGAACAATTCGCATCAAATAAAGATGCCAAGAATTGCCTTCGCTGTCCGGAGGAAGCCTTAAAAAATCACAGTCCATAAACAGTTTGTTATAGAGTTCCACAAGTTTTTTTCTTTTTTCAAAGAACATATTCGCTTTTGTAAGCTGTACGCGTCCCAAAGCAGCCAGAATATCAGGAAGGTTGCACTTAAAGCCTGGCGCCACAACATCATATTCCCACGAGGTTTTGTTGGAAGTGTACCTATCCCAAACGGAACGATCTATTCCATGAAGCCGCATTACAGACATCCGGTGTGCAAGCTCGTCATCATCTGTCGCAATCATTCCGCCTTCACCGGTCGTAATTGTCTTTGTCGCATAGAAAGAAAAGACCCCGATGTCACCAAGTGTTCCGGCATATCCGTCTTTTGTGAGCGCAGGAAACGCATGAGCTGCATCCTCAATAACTTTCACATGATATTTTGCAGCGATCTCATTTATAGCACGCATGTCGCATACGTTCCCGCCTATATGAACCGGAACTATAGCTTTAATAGAAGAATCTTCCTTTAATCTTTCCTCAATTCGTTCTGGGGAGATGCTGTAATTGTCTTCTTCTATGTCAGCATAGACAACTTCTCCGCCAAGGTGGAGGGCTGATGTCGCAGTTGATATGAAAGTATACGGTGTTGTAAGAATTTTTGTGCCTTGTTTTATACCGCAAGCTTCCATTGCAAGTACAAGCCCGGATGTGTTGCTGTTTACGGCTAGGCAATGCCTGCTTTTTATGAAATCAGAGAATTCTTTCTCAAATGTAAGCGATTCTTTTGCTGTGCTGAGCCAGCCGGAGCGCAAAACGTTTATAACGGCTTCCTCTTCTTCTTTACCTATTGATGGTTTAAAAAACGGTACAGAAACATGATAGTCAGGTTCAGACATCGTTGCGCTCCCAATGTAATTCGGAATGCATCTGAAAAAGAACATAGTTTAACATTCCGATTGTTCCCTTATTATACCATAAGGAACTTCTTGCTTCAATAATACTAAACATACGTTTTCAAATGCCGAAAATAAAAAAGTATAAGAATAGGGCAGATTAGGTAAGGGGGATTTGAATGAAACGTCTTTCATCTGTAATACTATTAGCAGCTAGCCTTTTTATTTTATCCGCAGAGGCTTTTAAGCCATCGATGGATGGTAGGGCTGTTGTTGCTGACTATGGGGAATTACCTGTCGGTTTCTTCGCAAAGTCTGCAAATTTTTTACCGGGAGACACTGTAATAGTAACCAATCCTTCAACTAAAATAAGTGTTGAGGTTATGATTTTCGGATCATTCGATTCTTCTGAAGGAATTGCGGTGATACTTTCACCGGAGGCAGCCAGAGAACTTTACATAACAAAAGGAAGTAATTCGATTGTTCAAGTGACAAAAAAGAACAGTATATATACTGAGAACTCAATTCTTTCTAGAAATGTAAATAAAGATGATATTGAAGATGATCCCGATACTAATCCTACGCTCCTCATTGATGAGCCAGTTTTCGATACCCCGGCAGTAGAGGAAGAACTTCCTGTATTTGATCCGCCTGTTGTTGCTGTCGTT
>JAIKVO010000268.1 GCA_024685655.1 Treponemataceae bacterium | reverse complement strand
GAAGAATCACCTGTTATTGAAGAGACTCCGGTTTTCGATGAAATGCCAGTTTTCGAAGAAACACCTGCCATCGACGAAACGCCAGTTTTCGACGAGACTCCAGTTATTGAAGAAACACCTGTAATTGAAGAAACGCCAGTTTTCGACGAGACTCCAGTTATTGAAGAAACACCTGTAATTGAAGAAACACCTGCCATCGACGAAACGCCTGTTTTCGATGAAACCCCAGTTTTCGAAGAAACGCCTGTTATTGAAGAGACTCCGGTTATTGAAGAAACACCTGTAATTGAAGAAACACCTGCCATCGACGAAACGCCTGTTTTCGACGAAACCCCAGTTTTCGATGAGACTCCGGTTATCGAAGAAACACCTGTAATTGAAGAAAACCAGATTCCAGAAGATACACCTATCATCAGTGTAACACCAATAGTCGAAGAAACCCCGGTTATCGACGAGACACCTGTAATTGAAGAGACTCCAGTTATCGATGAAATGCCAGTTATCGAAGAAACGCCAGTTATCAACGAAACCCCGGTTATCGATGAAATGCCAGTTATCAACGAAACCCCGGTTATCGAAGAAACGCCAGTTATCGACGAGACACCTGGAATTGAAGAGACTCCAGTTATCGATGATACTCCGGTTATCGAAGAAACACCTGTAATTGAGGAAAACCAGATTCCAGAAGATACACCTATCATCAGTGTAACACCAATAGTCGAAGAAACACCGGCCATCGAAGAAACGCCTGTTATTGAAGAGACTCCAGTTATTGATGATACTCCGGTTATCGAAGAAACGCCAGTTTTCGACGAATCACCAGTTATCGAAGAAGATATTTCAGAAACCGAAGATTCATTACCCGGTATCACATTTGATTCTGATATACAAGAGGAAGCCCCTTCTCTTTCTTCCGATATTGATATCCCGATTCATGAAGATATTGATCTTTCAGCTGAAGAAAACGGGTCTATCGCAGATGAACCTTCTGTTTCTGCCGGGGCCGGACTTGGTTCGCTTGCCGCTGGTTTAGCATCCGCAAGTGCAGCAACCGCAGGAATAATGTCAAAAGAAGAAGAACTTTCTGATAATTATTCTTCAATATCTGAAGAAACTGATAAATCAGATCTATTAAATGTGACAAATGAACTTGATGTAGTTGAGAATTGCATATATAATGAATACCAAGGTGGTACGGAGGATATTTCTGACATGAATGAATTTGATATTAACGCTAGCGAATCTATGGACAACTCAGCTGAGAATCCAGTTCTCGATAAAATTGTAAACGAGCTGTCTACACTCAGAAATGAAATGGCTACCATAAAAGCTGAACTCGATATGCTCAAAAAAGGAGAGCCCGCAAGTAGCTCTTCTACTAGCGATATTAAACTTCCTGAATCGGCCGCAGAATCTTCAACTGGATTCTTCAGCGGTGAAGAAGACGATGAGACAATCGCTCTTTCAGGTGATGAGCTTAACAACATTCTGAATAGCGCTGATTTTACCGAGGAGACTGCTGAGCAAGTAACACAGGAAGATATCGTAGAGTCCGCACCTATAGCTGATGAAATCAAAATTGAATCTACTGTTTCACCTGTGGAAGACGCTTCTGATGAGATTGCTCCTGAAGAAACTCTCCCTGATTCAGAAGTTGTGTCTGATGATGCTTTAGCATATGACGGTGAAGGCCCAGACACTTCTATTGATTTTGATGAGAACATCACAGAACCTGTTATCGATGATATTAATTTTGACATAGATAACGAAGAGTCTTCAGTACCAGAAGAACTTCCAGAAGATACAGTATCTTCCAACAATGATTCATTTGTTGTAGATTCAGATTCTTCTTCTGCAGATTTTCTTGATGACAAAGAACCTACAATCGATGAAGCATTATCTTCAGATAAAGTATCGTATCTTAACGAAGAATCATCAGACAACGTTACTTTCGAGGATAATACATCTTCATCAAGCGGATTCGTACCGATTACTCAGGACGAGCTTACCGCAACGTTCGAGAACGCTTCCTTAGGTGCAGAGCCGGAAATTGATGAATCTGAGGAAGTTGACGATTCTCCTGCAGAATCTGTTTTTGAAAGCGAACAATGGGAACCAGAAACACCATCTACTGAAGATTTTGTTGAAGCAGATATTCCAGAAACGCCTGTTCAGGAAGAACCTGTAGCTGCAACTGAAGCTGCTTCTGACGATACGGCTGCAAAACCTGCAAGTGATGTCGCTTCTATGCCAGAAAATCTTAAGAACGATGTTAAATCTGTACTTGCATACATGGATCAGCTTCTTGAGAATCTCCCAGAAGAGAAAATCGCAGAATTCGCAAGATCTGAGCACTTTGAAGTTTACAAAAAACTCTTCACAGAGTTAGGACTTGCCTAAAAATGGGTCTTTATAAGCTGATTACCGAAAAATATATGACTTTTCGGAAAGATGCTGCACTCTTCCATGGATTGTTGGATCATGCAGAAAATATCTTGAATTCTGCACGGTTCAACAATTATACAGACGAACCTCTTGTTTTTTTCCACACATTTGTAGAGGAGCTGGGCTTTTCTAAGATGTGCGTCTTACTTCCTGATGATAATCAATACAAAATGTATTTTTCGTATGGTTTTCATTCGGAGTCTTACCAAAAATCTATATCCACAAAAGATTTTTGGGAAGGAACGCTTACAACATTAGATTGGATTAATGCTACAGACGAAAATATCGTTCCGTTCAGACAACTTTTCTCTGATGACGATAACAATGAGATTACAGTTTTACATCTAAAAAAATCATTAATTAAAGATACCCCAGTTATTATTATTATTGCAGAAAGCACAAAACAAACACTTGTAGACACAGAAATGGTCGATATCGTTCTTCCATCTTTATTACCATATATTGAAAATTTCTTGGAAATTAAAAACATTTCAAATCAAGTTGTTTTTGATACGGAATTTGACACAGCGGTTAATATCGAAAATTCATTGATAGAAAACTCCAAAGGTTATCTTTTTGAATTATCGCTCGATGTTTTCCTAGATTCTTTCGATAATCTTTTTTCTGAAACTAAAGAAATTTTATTTAACAGCATGTTTAATGATGTCCAGATTCTTACAAAACTTCCAGATGTTGTTTTCGCGCACGGACACACAATTAAGATAATTAGATTCAGCAACAGTGATCTTGATGTAGAACTTTATGCATATCAGCTTAAGAAAACTATTTCACCTGTTTTTTCCGAAAATAAATCTGATCTTTTTGAAATAGAATATGTCGGTTCATCATCAGAAGAAAGCGAGCTGACTAGTTTTCTTAAACGGTAAACATTGTGGATGTTCTCATAACAAACAGTAAAAACGGAAGCGTTACTTGTTCTTTAGGCAATATATCACTTCATTCTACCTTTAATCCCGAAAAAGAAGCCGAACGTTTTGTAAATCTTATAGAAACTTCTTTTCTACCCTCTTTTGTCGTAATAACAGGTCCTTGTCTTAGTTATACAGCCCATTATCTAAAAGAGCGATTCCCATGCATTAAAACAATCGCCATCCAATACTCCACAGATTTTAACGATTATTCGCAAAATTGGGATTATTCTTTTACATTCACGAATAAAAATGACATTATTTTTATAAATGACCGTATTTTTTCGATTATTGGAGAAGAAAAGCTTTTTTCTACTTTATTTCTTTCATGGAAATCTTCTGAAAAAGCATGGCCCGATTTATCAGCTTGTCTATGGAAATCGTTCAAAGACTTACTTTCAAAAGCAGAATCGGTTATATCTACACGCAATTTTTTTAACCGCAGATGGTTTTTCAATTCAATCCGATTTTTCAGCTCCGTCAAAAAAATCATAATCCCTAAAAGAACAGATAAACCTATCGTTATTGCAGCTAGCGGTCCCAGTCTAAAACACGCAATACCCTTTTTAAAAGAATACAGGAATTCATTCATTTTACTGGCAGCTTCCTCATCCATTCAGCCGTTATTAAGCAACGGTATAATACCGGATTTTTGTATATCAACGGACGGCGGCTGGTATGCTAAAAAACATTTGGAGCCTCTTTTTCGCAACGTAGAAAATATTTCTACATCATCTTTGGATATTCCCCTTATAATTCCGCCTGAAGCCGCAGTTCCTTCAAAACTTCTTGAAAACGCCAATATTATCCCGCTAAGCTATTCCGATTTTCCCGATATATTATTATTCGAAGCTACAGGCTTTCCTTTTCTACGGGGAGAAAGAAACGGCACAGTAAGCGGAACAGCCGCCGTCCTTGCTCTAAACATGACGACCAACCATGTTTTTTTCTGCGGCCTTGATCTTGATGTGTCAAAAGAATTCCAACACACTCAACCGAATGCGCTCGAGATCATCAATTCTAATGGCGATTGCAGGACAAGACCGCAGGAAACAAGATGTGCTGCATCTTCAACTTCTGGCAACGTATCACTTTCTATATACAGAAATTGGTTTTCTTCGCGTACTGAAGATTTTTACAACAGGGTTTTCAGAATTGTCACAAAAAAGGACAATCTTGATCAAATACAAAATCTCCACGATATTTATATAGACTCCGAAATTCCAAATTGTTTTTCTTCATCTCTCTCAAATAAACCACAAGCTCAAAAATGTAAAACTGATGTTTTTGAAACAAGAAGCAACAAAAAAAAGATAATTGATTATTTAGAAAATGTAATAACCGAAATTGAAACAAATACAGAAAATTCTTATAATATGGACTGGTATAAAATAGCTGCATTAAAAGAAATTGTTCTTTCGGAAAGATCAGGCAGTAAATCAGTTCCTGCAGAAATAAAAGAAAAAACATTTCATCTTCTTGACGCGGCGATAAAATTGGCAAACCGTATTATCAAATGAGTTCGAACATTTTCTATACAGAATCAAAAAGTGCGAAAAACGGAAGCATCGTACCAGTCCTAGCAAATGGAAAATTCTTTTTCTCTGCATATAACCCCGAACGCGATATCCAATTTTACGCCGCTGCCCCATCAGTCAAAACATCGGGTTTTATTCTTGCAGGCGGACTCGGCGACGGGAAACATATACAAGCTTTACTTGAAACTAACCCTGATGCCATTGTGATGGTTCTTGAATACAACAAAGAGACATTAGAATATCTATTATCGAGTATTATAAGAAAATCTGGACTGATTCATAATCCACGAGTTTTTTTTACAACTCCTGAAACATTATGCGCGGATATAAAAAACACATATATACCCGTCCTGCATGGTTCATTTCTTTACCATCCTGTTAAAGCGTGGCAGCTGGCATTTGACGAGAGCAGCAGTTTTTCTTTGAAGAACGCGATTCAGGATACTTTGAACGATATTGCCGCCGATTATGCGACTCAGGCTCGATTCGGCAAGCTTATGCATATTAATGTACTGAAAAATCTGAAGCTTCTTTCAGTGGCAGAACGCTCAGGCACACTTTTAAGAGAAAGTGAAATCTTCACTTTTGCCAAAAACGCAGAGTTCAAAGAAGCCGCGATTATCGGGGCAGGACCTTCACTAGATGAAACGATGCCTATTCTTCTGAAAGAGAGAAACCGCTTTTACATAATAGCGACCGATACGGCTTACAGGACGCTTTACAGAAACAAAATAACTGCTGATATGGTCGTTACGCTTGACGGACAGGAGAGCAGTATTTCGCACTTTTTGGGCATTGTTTCATCAGAAACTGTCGTTGCCGCAGATATCTGTGCCAATGCAGGAGCAACTCGTCATCTTTACGAAAAGGGATGCCGTCTGTGTTTCTTTACGACAGGGCATCCTTTGGGGACGCTTGTGAACAACTGGTATAGAACGCACTGTGATTTCAAGCAACAAAAAGCCAATAAAAACTTACTTCAGCCATATTATGCCGGTTATGGAACTGTTCTTAGCGCGGCAACAGACATAGCTATAAAAGCTGGTTTTAAAACGATCCGATTCTTCGGGGCAGATTTCGCCTATAAATCTGGGAAACCTTATACACGCGGTACTTATTTAGACGACAATTTTATTCCTACCGCGAACCGTTTCGTAACAGCGGAAAACGCTTTTTGCGCATTATGCTATAGAACGAAGCTCTCCAAAACAGATTCCGGCTTCACGACACCGTTGCTTTCATCTTACAAAGACAATTTATGTTCGTTTCTCGATTCACAGAACCCTTTTTTCGATTTTGTCTCGTCGGACACAAAGCTTTCAGAAAACAATCTGGACAACTCTACAAAAAGTGGATTTCATCAAAAAAAAGACGCACAAATATCAAAACATCATGAAAACGTCAACGTATTTTTTGATTATGATCGTTTTATCCGCTTTTTTATCGAAGGGCTTAAAAGTCATGACAGCACAATGCTTTATTCCGTATTGCCTTTTGCAACTTGGCTGAAAGAAAAAGAAAAAAATGCCGATATAAGTGATATATATTCAAAAGCCGCAGCACTCACTGCGCTGTTAAGGAGCTGATAAATGGATACCAAGAGCTTCAGATTTTTTATTATTTTCATATTAATTATATTTTTTGCTGCAATCGCATATATCGGATTCGGCATATTTCATACAATCTCTGCAAATACAATAATTCTGGAAGATCATTTCTCCACACTTACCGGAAACATCACATCACTTGCAAAGAACGACTCACCTCTTTCCGCTTCTTTCGCAGAACAACTTGAGAACGAACTTTCATCCGATCCATATGTGAATTGCCTCATCCTAAGCGATAAGAATTCAGTTTTTTTTGCATGGCCTACGGATTCAACTCATCTTTTTATGAACGAAACTAACGGAAATCCAGAAATACTGGAGAATTCTCCATCAATCAAGATATATTCATCAACTATCCAGCTTAATTCATCGAATGTAATTACAGTAACAACAGCTCTAAATACAATTCTTAAATCTGAGTTTTACACAATATGCTCTCGCGCATTCATAATAATTCTTGCAGGAACGATTTTTGATTTTCTGCTCTTGCTTTACGTCTCTCTTTTCTCTTCAAAATCAAAAGAAATGGATCAAACTCTTGATGAAATTGAAGAGGAGATTAACACTATAGCAGGAAAGAAAAACGAGACTACTGCAGAAAGTAAAAATACTCAGAAAAATATGGCAGATGATGATAAAACGATTAATGCTGCCAAAGTAAAAAAAGGTAAAAAAGTTGCGGATAAGAACAATATCAAACAGAAAGATGTTGAAAAACATGAGTCAAAATATCAGAAGGCTCAAAATGAACAGAATTCTAATTCCCAGGAAAAAGGCAGTAATCAATCAGATGATCCAGCTGGGCTTTTTTCTGATAAAACTGGGTTCGGCTGGGAATCTTATTTGGAACCTCGTCTTGATGCCGAGTTGATCCGGGCTACCTCTAACGAAATGGATCTTTCACTTTTCGTAATCAACATAAAAGGATTTGACAAAGAGTCCCCTGTTTCCAAAGACATATGCAATTCACTGCTTAATTTCTTTAAGTATAAAGATATGATATTTGAGTATGGAGAATCAGGATTTGCGGGTATCCTCGTCAATATCGACATTGACGGAGCAATGGCAGCATCCGAAGTTTTGTACAGCGACCTTATCTCTGTTTTTGAAAAGAACAGCTGCGATTTTGAATTTGGTATAGGTCTTACCACACGGTCGCTGCGTCTGATAACAGGTGCAAGGCTTTTGAAAGAGGCGACAAAAGCAGCTGACAAAGCGATGGACGAAGAGACGCTTCCTATCGTTGCTTACCGCGTAAACCATGAAAAATCAAAGCAATATCTTGCTGACGAAACAGAAAAATACGTAAGCTAAAAAATGTATAGCTGCTCTCGCCGGATAGCCAGCTCGCGGGAGCGAGCAGCTATAATAGTTTTCTATAGCTACCGGCGCAACGCGCCGGATTTTGCTCCGGCAAACGGCTTGCTAGAAGCTACGCTGCGGAATACCGCGCTTCGCTTGTGCAGATGGTTTCCGAATCAAAACTCCGGCTACGCAGCTATTATATGTGTATCATTTCTTATCTGTTTCTTCCGGTTCTTCTGACTCTGCAGCAGCTTCATCGGCTTTTTTCTTGATAGCATCCGCTACTTTTTTTGCTTCTTCGGATTCTTCATCAAGCGTTTTAAGCTCCTCAAAAAGTTGGGATGCTTCATAAGTTTCATCAAGATCTAGCAGAGTCAGAATAAAATTCGCCAGAAGTTTTTTATCTGCCGGATTACGTTCATAGAATCCCCGATAAAGGACGCTTGCCTCCATCGTTTTTCCCTGCTTCGCAAGAACATACGCATATGCCATACCAATCGTTGTGTTGTTCTGATCACGCGAGAATATCCGCTCATAATACGTTGCGGAATCGCTCCACATATTTCTCAACGCATAAATACGCGCAAGGTTGTATGTTATGGTCAGGTTTTCCTCTGAAAGTATATCTTGTGTTTTCTCGTAATACTCAATTGCTTTGTCGTATTTTTTTAAATCATAGTACGCATTAGCTATGTCGTAGTATTCCGCGGCAAGTGTTTCCGAAGAAACTTGTGTGGAACCGGAGAACAAATTTGCGAAACCATCTCCTGTTGAAGAGCAAGAGCAGAGAAAAATCAAACAATTTAAACTTATGGCCGCAAAAAGAGTAATCCGGTTCCGCATAATCCGAACGCCTTAATAATTCCGCATTAATGACCAAGAACAGTATGCTCGATTTTTCGAAGCTGAGAGCGGTAAAGCCCTGCAATATTTGAGCCGTAGTCCGCAATAAGCTGAATTATGTTGCGCGGAGTATCTTCTGTGTCGCGTCCGTTGAGACGGTCACCAGCATCACCTAAACCAGGCATAATATATGCGGAAGCATTAAGAACAGGGTCCATCCAAAGCGTGTAGCACGTACAGTTTTCAAGAGCGCGAACTACCCGGAGGCTTCCCTTAAGAGCGGAAATAACGTTGAAAAATTTTATTGATTTTGGCTTAACACCCTGACTAAGAAGATATTTTACAACTGTAACCAGAGAACCGCCTGTAGCGTTCATAGGGTCAGCAAAAATAAGATCTTTGCCATTAAGGTCTTCAAGATTGTAGAAAGAATTGTTCAAATCAAGAACATATTCCATGTTGTCTTCTTTCTTTGACTCATCACGTTTAATTTTGAAAAGAGCAAACGGCGTTACATATCCGTGAGAAGAATACTCCTCAATTTCCTTTGACATAATCATAGAAGGAAGAAGCGCACCACGAAGCATAACGCACATAACAGTATTCTCGAGCTTGTAATCAATATCCGGGACTTTGTGGACGGCATAGTTCTGAACGGGAGACGTAACAGGTGTCTTAACCACAAGGTAATTCTTGTTATCGGTGTGGTTTCCTGTGTATGCAAGACGGAAAAGCATCTCATATGCACGCTGTGTATAATATACGAACTCATTGTGTCCTGTGCGGATATCGCGCAATTTTGCAATTACGCGAGAAGCCTCTGCATGGCTCTCTTCCGGTGTAACAAATGAAAAAACATTCAGACCAGGAACCTCATGGCAGATTTTCTGCATAAGCTGTCCCATCTCATCAAAAACATCAATAACTTTTTTTTCAGCCGTTGCAAGCGTTGAGCTGAATCCACCAGCTGCGATTATTTTAAAAGACTGCATTGCTTTTTCATACAAGCCGTCCATTTGTGTAAGATAAGCCTGATCCTGCTCGGTAAGATAACCGTCAAGATCCTCTGCCTTTAGCACAATCTTTGAATCCATATTTATCCTCCAATTAATAGTGAAACTATTGTCTTTATATCCATTGTCATACCGGTACTTTTCATAGAAAGTTCGGAAAGGGCTTCTGTCGTGATCTGGCCTGCAGGACCGGCTTTCTTAAACAAAAATAACGCTGGTTTCAATGCATGTTTTGTCGTAAAAGTCATTTCAATATCAAGTACATATTTGCTTTCTGTATCTTTTGCGAAAAAACCGGAAGCCTGGTCAGCGGCAAGCGTAATTCCATTGCCGATAATACTTTCTATAAATGCACCTGCTTTTGATGTATAAAACGAAATATCAGGGCTTTTGTTATTGAGGACTGTATTTTTGTCTCGTATTGAATCAGTTGAAGAAACATTCTCGGTAAGGAGTTCTGAAGTCTCCGGTATATCACAATAACTGAAATATCTTTTCAACAGAACCTGAATATCAGAAGATGATATGAGCATGACTTTCCAGTTAAGAATCGCAACCTTGAATCCCGTGCTTGGACTTACGTAATAAAATGCAGCATGCCCGTCTTTGTTATATCTATAGCTTTCCCAGCTGTTTTGAGTAGAGAATACAATATCGATATAAACTGGAAAATTACCGATTATCGCTGCATTCACGCTTTTATCATCAAAATTGACTGATGCATAAACGGTTTCAGAACGTTCTATAAGTTCGGTACAGTCTTTTTCTGAAAGTCCGACAATATATTTGCTGATTATTGAACTGCAAATGTCTTTGTTTTGTTCTACAGGGATTTTTACATACATTGAGTCTGTATCGGGCAGAACGTCAGCGGCAGAAAATGGTTTCGTAGTTTTTGCTGTCTGACATCCTGCCATTATACAAATAACAACAGAAATGATGCTGATGTATAGGAAATTCGCTATGACACGATTTAAACGGGCGCAACTTCGTTTTGTAGCTGATGATTTACAATTCAATCGTATCACAGCAGAACTCCTTGCTCTTCTTATTGTATTATACGCGAGCTATAACAGCTTTCCAAACTTCGTCACCAGCTTCTATTGAAACTGCGTCAGCCGGCAGGTTGTCAGCCCACTCCGTGGATACGGCAAGCGTCTCACCGCTAATATAATCTGCAAAAGCCTCGAAAGATTTTTTAAGGATCTCGGAACCAGTAAGCTTTATCGTTATTCGGTCAGTAACCTCAAAGCCGCTTTCCTTGCGAAGGTTCTGTATGCCGCGGACGAAATCTCTTACAAAGCCTTCCATCTTAAGATCTTCTGTAATCTCAGAGTCGAGCGCGACAGTAAGCGTACCGTCGTTCACTACTTTAAGCGTTGCTTTTTCAAGGCGTTCAACGATAATTTTCGTAGAGTCAAGCTCAACAGCTTTTCCCTGTACATCAATGCTCAACGTAGAGCCTTCAAGGATAGACTGAATTGAAGCCTGATCAAGCTGCGCAATCACCGCCGCCGCCGCTTTCATAAGCGGGCCAAGCTCTTTTCCGAGCGTCTTGAAGTTAGCCTTTGCGTTGTATTCAACAAGCTCGTCTTCCCTTTCGTGGAAAACGACTTTCTTTACGTTAAGCTCCTCGCGGATTGTCTCTTCCATTTCAAGAAGAACGGCTTTTTCATCCGGGTTCCTTGTCACAAACTCAACGCTCTTAAGCGGCTGTCTGTTCTTAAGGTTATACTGGCTTCTAAGGCTACGTCCCATGGAAACTGCTTTCTGGACTGTTTCCATCTTGAACTCAAGCTTAAGGTCGCGTTTTGACTCGTCGCAAACCGGATAGTCCGCCAAATGTACAGAAATCGGGTCTTCATCGGTGCGAAGGTTCTGCCACATTGCTTCCGTAATGAACGGAATTACTGGCGCTGCGACGAGAGAGAGCGTCTTAAGTGCGATGTAAAGCGCCTCATACGCTTCGGATTTGTCGCTGTCGTTCTCGCTCTTCCAAAAGCGGCGGCGGCTCCTGCGGATGTACCAGTTGTTAAGTTCGTCAATGTAAGACACGATCGGGTCAATAGCACCAGAAAGATCGTAGTTGTCGAGCGCGGCGGATACGTCACCGGCAAGTTTCTGCGTAACAGAAAGGAGCCAGCGATCAAGCGGGTTCGTAGGAAGCGCGTTGTCGAACGCATGTCCTGTAGCCTTTACACTGTCAATATTCGCATATGTGATAAAGAAACTGTAGCTGTTCCAAAGCGGGATAAGGATTCCCTTAAGAATGTCACGAACACCGTCGTCACTGTATTTAAGGTCGTCCGCTTTGACCGCAGCTGAATGCATAAGGAAAAGACGGAGCGCGTCTGAACCGAACTGCTGAATTACAAGAGCAGGGTCAGTATAGTTGCGCTGGCTCTTCGACATTTTCTTACCATCGGAAGCAAGAACAAGACCGTTTACAACACAGTTCTCGAACGCTGGCTTATCAAAAAGAGCCACCGCAAGAACGGTAAGAGTGTAGAACCAGCCGCGCGTCTGATCGAGTCCTTCAGAGATGAATTTTGCCGGGAAGTGGCTTTCAAAGTATTCCTTGTTCTCGAACGGATAGTGCTGCTGAGCGTATGGCATTGAGCCGGACTCGAACCAGCAGTCAAGGACTTCCGGAACGCGTTTCATCGTTCCTCCGCAAGAGCATGGAATCGTGATTTTATCTACGAAATGCTTGTGAAGATCTTCTGGGTATGTACCAGAAAGATCAGCGAGCTCCTGACGGCTGCCAACGCAAACCTGCTTTCCGCAGTCCGGGCATTCCCAAACTGGAATTGGGTTACCCCAGTAGCGGTTGCGGCTAATAGCCCAGTCACGAGCGTTTTCAAGCCACTTTCCAAAACGGCCGTTCTTTATGTGCTCCGGCTGCCAGTAAATCTTCTGGTTTGCCTTTACCATGTTGTCGCGGATTTTGATTACATTTACGAACCAGCTTCCTACAGCGCGGTAGATAAGCGGGCTATTGCACCGCCAGCAGAACGGATATGAGTGGAGAATCTGGTCACGCTTAACGAGCTTTCCTTCAGTCTTGAGGCGGTCCATAATATCCTTGTCGCAATCTTTTACAAACCGACCTTTATAATCCGGCACTTCAGCTGTGAATTTGCACTCGTTGTCTACCGGGCAGATTGTCGGAACGCCGCTTCCCTGGAAAACTTTGTTATCATCCTCACCAAAACCAGGTGCAGTATGAACGATACCAGTACCGTCTTCTGTAGAAACGAAGTCTGCGTTGAATACGCGGAAAGCACCGATAGAAGCAGAATTTCCATCGCTTCCGTCTGTAGCGTTGTAAAGGTCAGCAAAATACGGGAAAAGCGGCTCATAGCGAGAATTTTTAAGCTCACTACCTTTCTTTTTCCACACGATTTCACATGCGGCAGGATCTTTGTAATATGCACCAAGACGGCTCTCTGCAAGAATGTAGTATTCATCGCCGTCGTGAACTTTTACATAATCGATATCCGGGCCCATTGTAAGACCGAGGTTTGAAGGAAGCGTCCACGGAGTAGTCGTCCATGCAAGGAAATACGTGCATCCGTTAGCCATATCCGGATCTTTTGCCGCCGGAGAAGCTTCTTTTACCTTAAAACGGATTGTAATTGCAGGGTCGTGTACGTCTTTATAGCCGCCCTGAGCAAGCTCGTGGTTTGAAAGAGGTGTAGCACAGCGAGGACAGGTCGGCAGGATATAGTGACCTTCATAGATAAGTCCTTTATCCCACAGGATCTTGAAAACCCACCAAATAGACTCCATATACTCAGGATTCATCGTCTTGTAGTCGTTTTTGAAGTCAACCCAACGACCAAGACGGGTAATCGTTTCTTCCCACTCTTTTGTATAGCGCAATACACTGGAGCGACAAGCTTCGTTGAACTTGTCGATACCGTATTTTTCTATATCTGTCTTAGAGTTAAGCCCTAGGTCTTTTTCAATAAGGTTTTCAATCGGGAGACCGTGGCAATCCCAGCCGAAACGACGCTCAACCTTGTTGCCTTTCATTGTCTGGTAGCGCGGAATAATATCTTTTATTGTACTTGGCAAAAAATGACCGAAATGAGGAAGTCCTGTTGCAAAAGGAGGTCCGTCAAAAAAGACGTATTCAGGGCAACCTTCCCTCTGACTTACTGATTTCTTAAAAATATCGTTATCTTTCCAAAATTTAAGGATTTTTTCTTCCTGCTTAGGAAAGCTTACTTTTGGATCTACTGATTCGTACAAAATATTCCTCCGTATGCACCGTGACATTTTTTGAGCCACATGCTGTTATAACCGAGTTATTATGTCATAAATCTCTTTTTTGTTCTATAGGTTTAGGAATTAGTTTATTATATGGAAATCCACTTTGACAGACTTTAGCTACACTGTTCCTGGCGTTTGAGAGCAAGAGCTGATGAATCAGTTTTTCGTGGGTTTTATTGGGTTATTTGTTTTTTTGCGGACGTAGCGAAATTGTAACTGCGGACAGTGTTGCGGGGGTGACGAACGATAGCGACGAACAAGATACGGTAATATACGGTTCGTCGCTTGTGAGTCAATTACCTTATACCCCGCACCCTCTGTCCGTCAGGTACAATGTAGCAAAAGTCCGCAAAAAAAAGGCAGCAAATCGGGAAAAACCGATTAAGCTGCCTATTATATCACTGATTAATCAGCGAATTATTTTGCATATGTTGCAATGAATACACCAGCCGCAACTGCTGTACCAATAACACCGGAAACGTTTGGTCCCATAGCGTGCATCAAAAGGAAGTTACTTGGGTCATACTCAAGACCGACCTTGTTAGAAACACGAGCTGCCATAGGAACAGCGGAAACACCAGCAGAACCGATGAGCGGGTTGATCTTCTTCTTGAGGAAAAGGTTCATAAGCTTTGCCATCAAAAGACCACCGCACGTTGCGATTGCGAATGCAAGAAGACCGAGAAGGATAACACCAATTGAACTTGGGTTGAAAATCTTCTCAGGTGTCATCTGTGAACCAACACCAAGAGAAAGAAGGATAGAAACGATGTTCATAAGCTCGTTCTCAAGTGTCTTAGAAAGACGCTCAACAATACCAACCTGCTTGATGAAGTTACCGAATGCAAGCATACCGATAAGCGGTGCTGCCGGTGGAAGCAGAAGAATTGTAAGAACAAGAAGAACGATCGGGAAAAGAATCTTCTCTGTCTTTGAAACTGGGCGGAGCTGATCCATTTTGATTTTGCGCTCTTTCTCTGTTGTCAGAGCCTTCATAATCGGCGGCTGAATCATAGGAACAAGAGCCATATATGAGTAAGCTGCAACTGCTGTAACAGCCATCATCTCAGGAGCAAGTTTTCCAGCAACATAAATTGATGTAGGACCGTCTGCACCACCGATAATAGCGATTGCACAAGCCTGCAGCATGTTGTACTCAACACCAGGGATAAGGTTCATGGCAGCAACACCAAGCAGTGTTGCGAAAACACCGAGCTGAGCAGCACCACCAAGAAGAGCCATCTTCGGGTTTGCGATAAGCGGACCAAAGTCTGTCATCGCTCCGATACCCATGAAAATAAGCATCGGGAAGAACTCGTTACCAACACCAGCTTTATAAATGATATGAAGCATACCATCTGGTCCCTGACCCATTCCAGCACCTGGAATGTTTACAAGAACAACACCAAATCCGATTGGGATAAGAAGAAGTGGCTCAAAGCCTTTTGCAACTGCAAGCCAGATGATAAGGAAACCGACTGCAATCATTATGAGCTTCTGCCAGCCAGGAGCTGTCTCAGCAAACTCAACTGCGCTCTCAACTTCAACTTCTTCTTCGGCAGGATTCTCGCCGAAAATCATCTGATAAATACCAGTGTTGTGCCAAAGGCTCTTAAGGAATTCGCCTGGCTGAATCAGCGGAATCTTTTCTGATCCCTTGATAATAGCGGTATCCATTGTGCTTAAAGATGGACCAACTCTTGCGTTTCCGTTATCTGCGAAGATATTTGTTACAAAAGAGAATACCATCGATACTGCGAGAAGAACCGCAATAACTTTAAGAGCTTCTCTGCTCTTTTTATTTTCTTGACCTAACATCATATACCTCAATTACTGAATCTCTGCGATTGCCTGTCCTGCCTGAATTGAGTCGCCAGGATTAGCAAGATAATGAACGCTTCCGTCAGCAGTTGCCTTTACAGGGAGCTCCATCTTCATTGACTCAATCAGCATAATATCCTGACCTGACTTAACAGCAGCACCCTCGCTAAGAAGGTTTTTAAGAAGAGTACCAGCAACAGGAGCGTTGATAGCAGAACCATTTCCGCTTGCAGCAGCAGGTGCACTTTCTGCAGCAGCCTCAGCTGCCGGTGCAGGGGCTGCGCCAGCTCCACCGCCGATTGTAGCAACAAGCTGACCAGCCTGAATTGAATCGCCAGCGGCAACACAGAAATTGATAGCGCCAGAAGCTGTAGCTTTTACAGGAAGCTCCATCTTCATTGACTCAATCATCATGATATCCTGGCCTTCTTTAACATCTACACCGGCAGAAACAAGAAGCTTAAGAACAGAACCAGCAACCGGAGCCTTGATGTCTGCTCCGCTTCCTGTTCCAGCAGCCTTAGGCGCAACTTTTGCGGCACCTGCAGGGCCGAAAGAAACTGTGTAAGCTGTTCCGTTTACGTTTACGGTCATTTTGTCGGAAGCAGGACCTGTAGTTACGTTGTAAGCTGTTCCGTTTACGTTTACAGTGTATGAACCACCCTTTCCAGCACCAGCTTCTGCAACTTTGAAAGAATCAGAATTAACAGGACCGTTAGCTCTTTCTTTGAAGAACTTAGGAGCTTTCTTCGGGAACATAGCGTATGTAAGAACATCCTCTGTAGAACCGTTTCCACCAGCAGCCTTTGCTTCCTCAACCATCTTGTCCCATTCCATCGGGATTTCGTCAGCCGGGCGGCATGTCATCGGCTCTTTCATTCCGCTCTTCTCAAGAGCGACCTTAACGAGGTCTGCATTCGGCTCTGCAGGAAGCTTACCATATTTACCAGTAAGAAGTCCCTGGAACTCAGGTGTCATCATCTTGTAGCGTCCCTGAAGAACGTTAAGAACAGCCTGAACACCAACAATCTGTGATGTAGGTGTTACAAGAGGAACGTATCCTACGTCCTTGTGAACGAGCGGAATCTCTTTAAGAACATCGTCCATTCTATCAGAAGCATTCTGCTCTTTGAGCTGGTTCTCA
>JAIKVO010000044.1 GCA_024685655.1 Treponemataceae bacterium | reverse complement strand
CGCGAATTACGCAGCGAGTGCGTATTCTTCGTAGTTGTCTTCTTCTTTTTTGGCAACTATAGTTTTTGTCTGTTCAGAGGACAGGCAACCTCACTTGCAGCTCAAGATCTCAACACGTCCGTCGAAACCGGTGCACCCCCTAGTAATTGTTTTGAGCAAAATACATTTTGCAACCTTATCGAATATACACAAGTTTTGGACAAAAGACAAGAAGATTTTTATTGGTATTGCTCTCGCTATATTGGTTCTGTCAGACAGTTAGTGCGGAATAAAAATGAAAGTTTAATTTTTCTGGATCTGTTTTGTGCTTATGTATTTTCGCCTGATTAAGATAAAACGGACAAGAAAAATTGTGCCTAAAAACATCAAGACACATGAAGCACAATCTAAGAAAAAATGAACAGGTATATCGATTAATTCATTTTTGTACAGGACAGCATTTAAAATCACCAGAATTATTCCTGCAAAAAGTAAAAATGACATAGCCAGCGATTTACTTTTTTTGCGGTTGATTTTTTCTAAGTTCGCCTCATCATCTGATGTAAAAAATGAAACAATCCGTTTTATCAATCTACGGAAAAATCCAGGATTACGTAATTTTTCAAGCGCTGCATAACCGGCAAGAAGTTCTTCATCAGAGAAATCGTAACGCTGTGTATTTTCTTCTAGCTCCATTTCGAGCTGAGAGATTTTATCGTTAGCACTGTCAATGATGTTTACTGTGATTGTTGTCCAACCGAGTTGCTTTGCTGCTTCAAGCCGACGCTGCCCGGCAACAAGTTCGTATTTACTGTTGATTGTTATTGGATTCATAAGACCATACCGTCTTAGGCTGTCTTTCAAGGCTTCCAGATTACCCAAATCTTTACGAACACGTTTTCGAATTTTTATGTCATCGATACTGATAAGCAATCTTTTTTCTCCTATAAAACAGCGTCGTTAAAACTCTACAGAAAGCACGAAGTCTTTGTATTCATCGGACTTTTTTCGAATGGCGTTGAAAACTTTTGTAGAAAGCTTGTAGCTTCGTCCTTATCAATCCAGTAAGTAATTATATTTCAGTTCCCGTTCATTTTCAATATCTGGAACAAGATTTGGATCAGCATAGTAATTCGCATTTTCAGATGAAAGTGAAGTGTCGAACGTATCTTGTGTGTAAATTCCCAGAGATGAAAGATCTGTTGAGTCCCCATATTCATCAAGGAAGGAAAGATCCACGGTAAGATATGGAGAACTTACGTTGTTGTAGCCTTTGTTACCGACTTGCAGACGTTCATCCTTGAGACGTGATACACTCATTTCCTTGGCTTCTGCCATATGGGTATGAAGTTCGCAAAGTGTCGTCGGCTCTGTTCCTTCAAGGAAGTAGAAAGTACGTACATGAGAGCCGCACGCTTCTGTCGGCAGCATACCTGAAACAGAACAAACCTGAGCTTCAACAATACCGGTCTGCGGTTTAAAGAATGTTTTATAAGGAAGTCCTTCGTTCGCAACGTGCATGAAATCGCCCCATGCATGACCGGCGAGAGTCGATCCTGTCATTTCAAGTCCGAGCGTCTTTCCTTTTTGGTCGAAACCGAACCAGAATGCCGAAGTGTAATACGGTGTGAAACCGACAGTCCATGCATCGGCCCAGTTTTGTGTCGTTCCTGTTTTTCCGGCAGCCGGCAGATTGAAATAATTTCCGCTGGAATCTTTATATCTGAACTTGTAAGTGTTGTAATAATATCCTGAACCTTTTGCAAGAGTTCCGATAGTAACTGTGTTCTGCAGCAAACTTGTCATTATGAACGCTGTCTGTGGCGTGATAACTTGAATAGCATCGCCTTTCTTCTGCTGTTCCTCTCGAATTTCCCTCTCAGGATTGATAACGATGGACCCTCTTCTGTTCTCAACGGTTCTTATCGCCATCGGGGTAACTTCTTTTCCTTGGTTGGCGAAAATTGCGAAGGCACGCGCCATTTGGATCGGCTGTACCGTACATACACCAAGACCTATTGGATAGACAGGGATAAGCTTTCTTTCCTCAAGCTCGCTGTCTGGAATTCCAAGCAGTGCCTGAGCTCGCTTTATGGCAGCGTCAAAACCGACACCGTTCAAAACTTTCATGGAAGGAACGTTCATTGATGTCGCCAATGCATACCAAAGCTGAACAGAGCCTTCCCAAGTTCCTTTGAAGTTTTCTATATAGTACTCGGAACCGTCCTCTGTATAGAACATTACCGGCATGTCGTATATCTGCGTGGCTGGAGTAAATTTTCGAGAATCGATCGCTGCCGAGTAATACAAAGGTTTGAAGCTACTTCCCGGTTGCAATGTTGCCTGCGTTGCCCTGATGAACTGGTTCGTTTCATCAAAAACACTTCCGCCTACAAGAGCGTTTATGTAACCGGTACTGTTCTCTATGGAAATCATCGTTCCTTCAATCGTGCCTTTGCTGGTCTTTTCACTCTGCGTGGCATTTGCTTTATTCGTAATGTTGATTTTTAAGCTTTCCATACCGGTCATAAGAGCCATCACATCAAGAACAGGATTAATCTTCGTTTTATACTCGGCTTTTGCTTCTGTTTCGCGTCGCTGCTCTGAAGTCTTTATCTCTGGAATGTTAAAAATCAACGAGATAAGCTCAGTCATCGGAATATAGATATTTATAGCATTCTGACGTTTTTTCTCGTAGTTTGTCTGATACGTTTCGTTCGCGTAGTTTATGTATTTCGTCATTATCTGCTGGGCGGCTTCCTGATGGCGCAAATTAAGCGTCGTATTGACAGTGAAACCGTCTGTATAAACATTCATCGTTCCGTAAAGCATTGTGTTAAGCTCGCGGAGTACGTATTCGCTGAACCACGGTGCGGCATCCTCGCGCAATGAGTATGCGGAGGCATTCGTGCGTATATAGTCAAAGTTTGTCCAGAAGTCTTCGAATGATTCATCAGCAGCTTCTGCTGTAAGATAGCCGGATTCAACCATCTGGTTAAGGACATCACGCTGCCTTTCCTGAGCCCTGTTAGGATAATCGAACGGGTTATAATACGCTGGATTTGAAAGCTGGATTACAAGGATTGCAGATTCTGCGGGCGTAAGTTTTGAGGCATCGTGTCCGAAATAGTATTTTGATGCTGCGTTTATTCCGTATGTACCGCCACCAAGATAAACTTTATTCAGATACAGTTCCAGAATCTCGTTTTTGGAGAATCTTCGCTCCATCTGAATAGCCCACCAAAGTTCTTTTATTTTTCTGCTGTAGGAAATATCCGTTCTGTCGCAGTACAGCGTTCCAGCAATCTGCTGAGTGAGAGTACTACCGCCTCCAAGCGATTTTCCGGTAATTTTTCCGACAACGGCGCGCATTATCGATTTGAGCGTGAAACCTCTGTGCTCAAAGAAAACCCTGTCCTCTCGAGTTACAAGTGCATCTATAAAATGCTGTGGGATATCGATAAGATCGATCATCTCACGCTTTTCGTCAGCGGAGAATTCTGTTATGAGCTCCCCGTTTATATCCAAAAGCTTTGTCGGCAGAGAAGGGTTGAATTCTGTAAAATTCTCAGAGTTCTTTGTGTTTAACGTTTGTGCTACAAGCGCACCTAATGCCGCCCCAAAAATAAGAGCGAAAGGAATTGCAAGAAAAAAGAGAAAATAAGTGCGCTTTTTTATTTTTTCCATTCTGTTAGATTAAGAAAAAGAATCTCTGCTGTCAAGTCCTAGAAATCTTTAACAAACATCAGGTACAGAAGCATTAACCCTTGTATTCTATAGCTTTCGTGTTTCCTTCATTGTTGAATACAGATGAAGATTCCAAAGGATCGTTTTCCGAGAGCTTAAAGAAATTCATAGTCTCAATTAAAGAAGCGGACTGTGCTGCGAATTCCTCTGCCATTGACGCAAGTTCCTCTGAAGCAGAGGCGTTCTGCTGTACAACGGTGTCGAGCTGGCTTATCGCGTTTGCAATTTGTGATGCGCCTATGTCCTGTTCTCTTGATGATGCGGCTATTTCTTCGATTAATTGCTTTGTTTGGGTTATTGCCGGAATAGTTTTTTGTACGAGAGCCTGTGCTTCTTCTGCAGTGGCTACCGTTCTGAGCGAAATGTCGCTTATCTCGTGTGCGGCTGTTTTACTTCGCTCCGCAAGCCTTCTGACTTCACTTGCAACGACAGCAAAACCTTTTCCGGCTTCGCCTGCTCTGGCTGCTTCTATTGCGGCATTAAGAGCAAGAAGGTCCGTCTGGCTTGCAATATCTTCTATTACGGCTATTTTCTCCGCAATTTCATGTACGGCTTCAAGAGATACGTTTACAGCTTCTTCTGCTTTTATGCCGTCCTTCATGGTTTCTTCCGCTATGCTGTTCGTTTTTTCCGCATTATCAGCATTTTGTTTTATGTTTGATGCAATTTCTTCTATTGTAGAGGAAATCTCTTCTGTGGATGCGGCCTGCATTGAAGCGCCGCCAGAAACAGACTGACTTGTAGCTGAAATTTGATCTGCTCCTGTGGCAAGCTGGTCTGCGGCTTCATTTATGGAAGAAACTACGTTCGAAAGGTCTGCCTGCATGTTGCTTACGGAGTTACACATTGTGCCGAGCTCGTCCTGCCTCTTCATAGCAAGGTCTTGTGTCTTTGTGACGAGTTGTGTTCTTACAAGATTTCCTGAAGATATTTGTTTTACAGCGTCTGATACTGTTGATATCGTACCTGTAATTCTTCCTATTATTATTCTTAGGAAAATGAAAGATACGAGTAATATCACTATCGTTGATATAGAAAGATAAGACCCGACTCTGTTTACACTGAGCATCGCGACGTTCCTGTTCTCGGAAATCATTATGTTGAGCCCCAGTTTTTCATTATGAGCGAATGCTGAAAAATAAGATGCGTTCCCAGTTTTGTATTCAGTGAAAAAATCTTCGCCTTGCATTACTTTTTGCAGCGCGGCATAAAGGGCGGCGTTACTTTTGTTTTGTTCGAATATATTCTGTGAATCTGTGGTTGTTTCTTTGTTTGAATATATAATAATACCGTCATCGTTGAATATTGAGAATCCATCCCATCCGAAAGAAAGCCCACTCGTTGCATGATTCAAAATAGTCTCATGGATTATTGGGTCGGAAATCAGTTCGTTCTCAAGGGCAGTCGGTTGTTCGGCTAAATGTGTCTCTGCTTCTTTTTCAATAAGAGCATTGATGAGAGAAACGTCTTTCATCATGTTTGACTGAACTTCGGATTTCATTGCGTTCTGCGACAGAACTGTCGCTATAAGATTCATTCCCATGCAGCCGATAAGGAGCGGTGTACATACATAAACAAGCATCATAAACTTCAGGCTTTTGAATTTTCTCGCCATAATAAGTCCTCCAAAGAATTAAGATATTAATGTTTTTAGATAATGGAGTCAGTATTTGTAAGATTAGCTTTGAAACTGCTTCCTCAATTGTCTCAAAAAAACGCGATGAAATGCTTTGCCAGTACAAATCAAAAGCGATTTTTGCAAGCCTGTCTTATAATTTACAAGCTGTTAAGACAACAACACGATAATAAATCGTGTCAACTAATTTTACCATACAGACACCAAAAAACAATAAAGTTTCTACAAAAAAATGAGAAAAAAAAATCACTCATTTTACAAAATCTCTAAAAGCTCTTGTTTTTTTTGATAAACAGATGATGCGCGAATAAATGAATATTTATTTTTGAAATTGTGAATGGATAAAAAAAAGGCCGACTATGCAGCCGGCCATGCCCATCAGGCAGTCGGCCATACAATGGGTGGGAGGGGATTTGTCTGGCCGACATTTTATATATCGGCTACAGATGTAGATATCTTTAGCTTTTGCCTACTGTCAATGCTAGTTTTTTTGTGTATTTTTTGTAGTTTGTAGTTTATTTTGACTGTATTTTACGTGTTTATTTCATCTTTTGTAGTATATTGCGATATATTATGGAAGATAATCTTCTGGATTTCTGTTTTTACCGTTTGTTCGTATTTCAAAATGAAGATGAGGACCTGTGGAAAGTCCTGTTGTTCCTACATAACCGATTATCGAGCCGGAACGCACGTATCCAGCTGAAACTGCTATCTCTGAAAGATGCGCGTAGACACTTTGCATGTCATTTTCATGCTGCAGAATTATGAAATTCCCGTAAGTGCTGTCATTACTGGCTGAAAGTACCTCGCCTGATTTACATGCATATACGGGCGTTCCTTGCGGCGCGGCAAGATCAATGCCTTTATGGAAAAGAGGTTCGCCAGTTATGGGACTTATTCGCATTCCGTATGCTGACGAAAGGACTCCTTCTGGAAGAGGTGAGCAGATACGCGCATCAAAGAAAAAAGCCCTCTCTGTAGGGGTTAGTCGCTCAGACTGTATGAAATAGTATTTTTTCCCGTTCAGCTGGATTGCGGTGAAATCTTTGTAATCGGGAAAGCGAATCTGAATAAGCTTTTCAAGTATCGATGAAGGATTGTCCTTTATAAAAAGTCCCGCTGCCGCCGGAATATATAGCGTTTTTCCAACAATTTCTATTTCGGGAGATGAGAAATCGTTCAGTAACGCAAGTGTTTCAAGTGGGATTGTACAACGAGCGGCGATTTTCATCAAAGTATCTTTTTCTACAGCTGTATAAGTATAGATATGCGGAATGATTTTTATCCCGCGGACTTCATCCATGTATGATTTTTCAAGATTGCCCATGAACTGGCGGAAATGTTCGTTTCTTGAGGAAAGAGCCGGGATAAACGGATCTTCACCGAATGCTTTGGTAAAAAAAGTTAGGAAAAATATAAAAAGAGCAAGGATTTTTCGTGCATAACAGTTTGGGCGTTTCGTATTGAATATCTTGGATTTCATGGTTTGATTCTGCTTGAAATGTAATTAGAAAGCGAGCCTGTGAGTCCGAATAATATGATTGATACAGCAAACCAAATAGCTCCGGCGGCACGGTTACCGCTCATAACACTATTGATTGCTGCTGCTATAAGGCATACTGCCATGATAATGCGGATTGTAGTCGAAATAAGCTTAAAAAAATATGTTTTTTTTGATTTGATATCAGGGGTCTTTTTTATATTTGAGTAGATTTTACGAATAATAGCGTAAAGCAGTAAAAGCGAGAAAAGAATCAGTACAAATATCGTGAATCCATCAGGATGATTCTGCGAAATGAACCATACAGGCCAGACAAAAGCAAAACACAGCGCGAAACAGACCGCAATACAAATAACAACAATAAGCGTTGATTTTAAAATACCTGTAAAACCTGAAAAAAACTGTCTGATCATGATTTGTATAACATTATAAAAAAACAATATAATATGGAAAGAAAAAAGCTGTCCTAGGAAGTAACTCCTGGACAGCCGTTTCAAACTTATGCTTCCTCAATAGCTCCTGTAGGACATGCAGATGCGCATGTTCCGCAAACTACGCATACATCTGGGTTGATTTCGCGTTTTCCGTTGTTCTCGCTGATTGCTCCAACTGGGCATTCGCCTTCGCAAGCTCCGCAGTTTACGCAAGCATCAGAAATTTTGTAAGCCATATCAAATACCTCTTTCTGTTTATTTCAGGGATAATCCGTAAAGAAAACCCCTCAGGAAAAATCCATACAAATAAAATATCATAGAATTAGGGCAAAAACAAGAGAATAAAATATAATAAATTTGAAAAATTAAATAAATTTTTATCTGTTGGTGTCATTACATGATTTGATGATATTCATTAATGATATTGACATAGAAACTGCAAAAACATAAAATTATGATAACTTTTTATAGATAGGAGAAACCTCATGGTTAAAGTAGGTATTAACGGCTTTGGCCGCATTGGCCGCATGGTTTTCCGTGCTGCAGTAGAAAACTTCGACAAAGACATTCAGATTGTAGGAATCAACGATCTTCTCGATCCTGATTACCTCGCATACATGCTGAAGTACGATTCAGTTCATGGTCCTTTCACAGGCGATGTAAAAGTTGAAGGCAACTTCATGATCGTCAACGGAAACAAAATCCGCCTCACAGCAGAGAAAGATCCTGCAAACCTTAAATGGAACGAAGTAGGAGCAGACGTTGTTGTTGAGTCAACAGGTTTCTTCCTCACAGACGAGCTTGCACGCGCACACATCACAGCAGGTGCTAAGAAAGTTATCATGTCAGCTCCTTCAAAGGACTCAACACCTATGTTCGTATACGGTGTTAACGACAAGACATATGCTGGACAGGACATCATTTCTAACGCTTCTTGTACAACAAACTGTCTCGCACCTATTTCAAAGGTTCTCAACGACACATTCGGAATTAAACGCGGTCTTATGACAACAATCCACGCTGCAACAGCTACACAGAAGACTGTTGACGGTCCTTCAAAGAAAGACTGGCGCGGTGGACGCGGAATCCTTGAGAACATGATTCCTTCTTCAACAGGTGCTGCAAAGGCTGTTGGAAAGGTTCTTCCTGAACTCAACGGAAAGCTTACAGGTATGTCTGTTCGCGTTCCTACATCTGATGTTTCTTTCGTTGACCTTACATGTGAG
>JAIKVO010000030.1 GCA_024685655.1 Treponemataceae bacterium | reverse complement strand
AAAAAGCTGCGAAGCATTCATTGTGGATTGCAAGAAGAAGTATCCAGCAAAACGCTTGGGAGATATGATTGAGCAGGTAGATGAGAGGAATGGGATGCTGAAACAAGTTCAGCATGACACAACTCGTCACCCCGAACTTGTTTCGGGGTCTCTAGGAATCGAAAGTGTACGCGGTATTTCGATTGAAAAAAAGTTTATTCCTACAAAAGCGGATATGGAAGGAGTTTCACTCAATCCGTATTTGCTCGTAAAGCCGAACTATTTTTCCTATGTACCTGTAACTTCCAGAAACGGAGAAAAGATTACGCTTGCTCTTAATTCCACAGATGAAACTTATCTTGTTTCCTCATCATATAGTGTTTTCAAAGTCAGTAATGAAACAAAACTCCGTCCTGAATATCTTATGATGTTCTTTAAAAGAAGCGAATTTGACCGATATTCCCGTTTCAATTCTTGGGGAAGTGCAAGAGAAACATTCGATTGGACAGAAATATGCCGTGTTCAAATTCCGCTTCCCCCAATCCAAATTCAACAAAAAATCGTGGACCTCTACAACTGCTACGAAGAATGCAAACGCATCGCAAATGAAGCAAGAGAAAAAATAAGCAACCTCTGCCCGGCTCTAGTACAGAAGGCTGCACATAGCAGGTAGAAAAAATTGCCATTCCGAACAGGATAATGTCATTCCGAACAAAAGAGTGTCATTCCGAACTTGTTTCGGAATCCGTTAGGAGGATAAATGTCTGAAAAAGGATATGTGTACTTTATGACGAATATTTCAAACTCTGTGTTATACATAGGCGTAACAAGCAATTTACAAAAACGAGTTGCTCAGCATAAGAATCACGAATACGAAGGTTTTACAAATAAATATAATTGTACGAAACTGGTGTATTTTGAAGAATGCAATGATATTGTTGCAGCTATAGCAAGAGAAAAACAATTAAAAAATTGGCATAGAGAGTGGAAAAATAATCTTGTTAATCAAATAAATCCAGAATGGAAGGATTTATCTGAATGAGATGCTGAAACGAGTTCAGCATGACAGAAAACGTTCATTCCGAACAAGATAATGTCATTCCGAACTTGTTTCGGAATCTATAAAACATAGGGATGCTGAAACGAGTTCAGCATGACCCAATGTAACAAGGAAAATCGTTAGATTTTCTGAATCCGTGTGGCGATATATAAGGAATAAATTATGTCAAAGTTAAAACAATTCAACGGCAGATTCTGTGAATACGATTTTGAAAATGTCTTTATTCAGTATCTTGAAGATGCTGGGTGGACTTATCAGGCAGGAGATAATATTGCTCGCTCAAAACTGGATGAAACTCTTATTCTGGAAGATTTGAAATCATTTCTGAAAGACTCTAATCCTGATTTGCCAGAAGAAGACATTACTCAAATCTGCGACACAATGCGCTTGCTTGGTGGTCAGAGCGAATTTGAAACTTTGCACAAAGCCTATAATCATTTTATTGATGGTCTCCAATTTACTGGTAGTGATGGAATTCCTCGCACAATAAAGTTTATCAATTTTGACGATGCGGACAAAAATATTTTTAAGGTTGTAAATCAGTTCACCGTAGAATACATAAATAACAACGAAAAGAAAAATCGCCGTCCGGATGTTCTCCTTTATGTTAATGGTTTCCCTCTTTGTATTATAGAATTGAAAAATCCAGCTGATGATAAGGCAACTATTCACGATGCTTTTGAACAGATTACAGTTCGGTACTGGAGAGACATTCCGCATCTTCTTCATTACTGTCCGTTGGCATGTATTAGCGACGGAGTAAAAACAAGGCTTGGAACCGTAAAAACTCCGTACGAACATTTTTATACTTGGCGACGAATAAACGATGACGAACCAATTGCAGATTCTTCTTTAGATGAATTTGAATGTCTCGTATATGGTGTTTATTCGCCAGCAAGATTCCTTGAAATATTCAGAGACTATGTATATTTTCAGGATAAAATCTTTGATGCAAATGAAGTAGAAATTGTTTGCCGTTATCCTCAGTTTTTTGCAACACGACTTTTAAGGGAAAGCATAATAAAATCAGTAATCACCCATAGTGGAAAAGGCGGAACTTATTTTGGCGCCACTGGCTGTGGAAAGACTTATACAATGGCATTTTTGGCTCGTCAGCTCAGTCTCCGTTGTACAAAAGAACTTGGTTCACCTACAGTTTTAATGATTGTAGACCGCGAAGACCTTCAGAAGCAGGGAATAAAATTATTTGGAAAATCAAAGGAATTCTTGAGCCTCGGAGAAGTAAAAGTTGTAAAGACCAGAAAAGAACTTAGGAATGAATTAAAGATTCGTGAGTCCGGTGGATTTTATATTACGACAATCCAAAAATTCTGTGACAGAAAAGATGACCCGATTGGCTTGATAAACGAAAGAAGCAATATTATTTGTTTTAGTGATGAAGCCCATAGAACTCAGCTGGAAAATGCAAAGCAAATTAAATTTACAAAAGATGCTGATCAAAACATGAGGGCTCTTATCTCAAAGCCGTATGCAAAAGTTCTTAGAGAAGCTCTTCCAAATGCAACTTTTGTCGGTTTTACAGGAACTCCTATTGATGAGACATATCAGACTTTTGGAGAAGAGATTGACCGCTACACAATGGATCAGGCGGTTGCAGACGGCCTTACTGTTCCAATTAAATACCATCCACGCATTGCAAAAGTTCTGGCAGACCCAAAAACTGTCGCTCAGATTGAAGCTTATTATAAAAAGTGTGCGGATGAGGGAGCAACAGCGGAAGATATAAAAGCAAGCAAGGAAGCCATGAGTTCTATGGAAATAATTCTTGGTGAGCCGGGAAGACTTTCAAAACTTGCAATTGATATTCATGATGATTTTACCAGTCGCTGCGAAAAAGATCCTGAACGTGTTCAGAAGGCAATGATTGTCTGCGCAAATAGAAAAATTGCATACGACCTCTTGTGCCAGTTCAAGGAAAAATATCCCGAATGGTTTGAGGAAAAGAAGCATCCTGATGGAATGAGTGTGGACGCGGAAAAACTTTCTGAACTAAAAGAAATGCCATATATTGCAATGGTTGCAAGCGTCGGTTCAAATGACAAAGAAGAAATGTACAATTATCTTGGCGGCGTAAAAAATGATGAACGAAGTGACAAACTTGACGTTGCATTCAAGCAGCCGGAATCAAATCTTCGCCTTGTCATTGTAGTTGATATGTGGATTACTGGCTTTAGCGTTGATACTTTGACTTATATGTATAACGACAAGCCTCTTCAGAAGCACGGACTTATTCAGACAATCAGTCGTGTAAACAGAAAATACCCAGGAAAAGAATTCGGTCTTATAATCGACTATATCGGTATTCGGGAAAATATGCTTGAAGCAATGAAAATCTATGGTGGAGGGCAAGGCGGAAAGGGGCCTTCTACTGATGACATTGAACAGGCTACCGAAATCTTCCGTGAAAATCTTGAAATCATAAAAGCTCTTTTCAAAGAATTCGATTTGAATCCTTTTATTGATGTAAACACAACTGATATACAAAGATACAAACTTTTGAATTTAGCCGCAGAGTATGTTTATAAATCTACAGAAGAATTGAACCTTGAAAACAAGGGAACAAAAGCAGCAAAGAAAGTTTCTTTCAAAACATATTTCTTGAAAATAGTAAAAAGGCTTAGAGCCGCTTATGATATTTGTCAGCCTTCAGGAGAGCTTTCAGAAGAAGAGTCTGCATTGGCTCAGAGCTTTATGGCCATTGCTGGCTTTGTTCGCAAGATGAGCGGAACGACCGATTTGGATACAGATTCAATGAACAAGTATGTGGCAAAAATGGTTGAAGAGGCTCTTAAATACAGCAATGTTGAAAATATTCTTCAGGAAGGTGACCAGGTTGATATTCTTGGCCCAGAATTCCTGGAACGACTCGCTGATGTTAAAATGCCTGCAACTCGACTCGAAGTCTTGATGAAGCTTCTCCGTAAGAAAATTACTGAATATGGAAAAGTAAATAAAGCATCTGCAAAGAAATATAAAGATATGCTGGATGAAACAATTGCACTGTATCACGATAGAAGAAAAGCACTTTCTGCACAAGAAGCAGGAGACACTCAGGAAATTACAGCAGATCAGATTATTGCAAGCGCAACGATTCAGGCAGAAACAATTCTGAAAGATTTGAATGAAGATAAAGAACGCTTTAGAAAACTAGGCTTAACATTTGAAGAAATGGCATTCTATGACATTCTGATAAAAATGCGTGATGAAAAAGATTTTGAATATGGCGAGGATATTTTTGATGCTGATGTAGGCATCATGGTAAACAAGAAAATCCAGAAGCTTGCAAAGAAAATAAAAGAACTGATTGATTTGAAATCTAGCTTCTCAGATTGGCTGAACAACATCAATGTTCGTAATCAACTCAAATCTGACATTAAGTTCTGTCTGTTTGATAATGGATATCCGCCAATTTATTCTCAGGATGTATTTAACCAGGTAATGGAGCAGGTTGAGAATTATAAAACTTATGAGGAAGAGTAGATAACTGAATATGTTCTAATACAGACGGCGGTTTGATTATTATTTGAGTCTGGTTGTTTCGCGAGGGCGTAGCCCAGCCGTGCCTGGAAAAGGTGGGGGCGTGGGAGAGTGCTGTCAACCGTTTTGTTCGCGGAGCGAACTTAGAGGGGGTAGCGGACAAGACCGGAGCGCGATATGCGCGAGGACTTGGGAGCGAGGGGGAATTCCGCAACAAGCACGAAGTGCGACGTTTCGAGCTGACTTCCCCCTACGCATTATCCACAATACGGCATATCCACTTGAATCACGCAGTTGATGTCCTTTCGGGCTGATTTCATCAATGCGGAAATTCTTTCTTTAACTTCACTGTCTGTAAGTTTGCAGTCAAAAGGTTTCACAACATCGAAAATAAGGTTCGTGTGCTCTTTGCCCGGAACCATACGCACATCATGCACCGTAATGTTCGGATGAACGTATGTCGATGATTTTGCAAGAATCTCCTTCAGCTCCGCGAGCTCCTTGTTCTCCGTGTCAACCGGATCAAGGTGAATCGTAACGTGGCAGTCGAATTTCGCCGCCAAATCAAGCTCAGTCTGGTCAATAATCTCGTGAAGATAAAAGATATCCATGTTTCCGGGAACTTCCGCATGAAGAGTAATCATGACGCGTCCGGGGCCATAATCGTGGACAACAAGGTCGTGCATTCCGCAAATGGGCTTGTGAGCCATGACTTCTGTCGCAATCTGCGAGACAAACTCCGGTGATGGGGCTGAACCAAGAAGCGGCTCCAGTGTGTCTGCCGCGGCTTCCTTGCCCGTGTAGAAAATGAAAAGCGCGACAATAACACCCGCGATACCATCAACAGGCAGTGTCGTAAAGCGCGACAGAATAACCGACGCAATTACAACAGCCGTAGATATCATGTCTGAAAGACTGTCTTTCGCCGTCGCCTCAAGCGAGACGGATTCTATTTTTTTTGCCGTCGTGTGGTTGTAAATGAACATGTAGAGCTTTATGAGTATCGCCGCGCCCATGATGACAAGGCTGAAAATGTCGGATTTTATCGGCTCCGGGTTGAGTATCGCGTTCACGGAGTTTTTAAGAAGCTCGAAGCCCATTACGAAGATGAGCATGGAGATAATGAAACCCGCGATGTATTCCATGCGTCCGTGGCCGAAAGGATGTTCCGGGTCGGCTTTTTTTGCGGAAAGCTTGAAGCCGAGCATTGAGATTATGGAAGAAGCCGCGTCAGACAAGTTGTTGAATGCATCGGCGACCATAGCGATTGATGAGGAAATTGTTCCGGCGATGAATTTAGCTGTGAAAAGCAGGATGTTCAGGAAAACGCCGAATCCTCCGCACAGGATGCCGTATTTTTTGCGCACCTCGGGATTTTTGTAGTCGGTGCTGTTTTTTATGAAAATCTTAGCAAGAAGTTTTATCATGATATTCTCCGATTTTATCGGCGATACGCGACACTTTTGTATGCGCTGTGTCCGCCGAGAATCAAGTTCCATTATAGCACTTTATGTATTTTGTGACAGTAGTTTTCCGATTATAGTGTACTCCACCACAGTCAGACTCCCGCTACGTTGTGCCTGTCGGACAGAGAGTGCGGAGTATATGGTATTTGACTCGCACCGGCATACGCCGGTTTAGCTCGCACTCCGCAACACTGTCCGCAGTCCCAATTTCGCTCGCGTTCGGTGGAAATCACCAAATTGATACTAAGCTGTGTTCAGAACAATTCCAATTGCTGAGGATCAGTCGAGGGGAATTCCTCCATCCATTTGAAAACGCTGTCCGTTCCGAGCATAATTCCGTGCGTGCGGCACCGCTTTGCAAGATGCGCCATAAGCTCGTGTTCGCGCGGGCTGGAGACAATATAGTTGTAACCGAATGTCTTTATGTAGCGCTGTTTCATGCCAGACTCACCGCTTTTATGCGGCATTTCACCTGTACCTAGTCCGCCAACCTCAGCCCGAGCAGCAAGCCTGTCGAGCGCGGCGTAAAAATATTCGCGGTTTCCTTCACGGAGCGTCAGCCCGATTCCAAAGCATATAATCGCTTTTACGCCCGCGCGAACGCAATAGTCCACAATGCCGTCCAAATTTTCTACAGTGTCGTTTATGAACGGCAAGAGCGGGCTGAACCACACGACGGTCGGAATGCCGCGCTCATGACATTCACGTAGAACTTCGAAACGGCGGCTAGTCGGACAGACGCACGGTTCAACAAGGCGGCACAGTGCGTCGTCCGCTGTTGTAAGCGTCATCTGCACAACGGCTTTTGTCTTGCGGTTTATACGCTCCAAAATGTCAAGGTCGCGCAGCACCAGATCGGACTTAGTTTGCAATGTCGCGCCGAAACCGTATTTTTCAATTATTTCAAGGCAACGGCGCATAAGGCAAAGCTCTTTTTCTGCAGGAATGTACGGGTCACACATTGCGCCTGTGCCAATCATGCAACGTTTCCGTTTTTTGCGCAGGGCTTCTTCTAGGAGTTCCGGCGCGTTCTGCTTCACTTCGATATCTTCAAAGTCGTGTGTAAACTGGTAGCACTTGCTGCGCGAGTCGCAGTAAATACAGCCGTGCGTACATCCCCTGTAGATATTCATGCTGTGCGGCGTTAGAATAGACTTTGCGTAAACAAAATGCATGAATCATTATATCACATTACTCTTCGCGAAGTCTTTCTACAACGCTCTTTTTTCTCATAACTTTATGCGCGGCAACGGGTATTACAAGGACAAGAGCGCAAATAACCGGCGAGCAGACAAAAAGTGGCGTAAGAGAGAACTTCCAGCTGAACATAAACAAAGAATTTACAAGAAGCCTTACGACGGTACAGCTTAAAACGCTCGCAAATACAACAGAAACCGCAAAAGTCCAGATAAAGTAAACAAATCCTTCTTTCATCAGTCTCTTTGTCTGCTGCTTTCCTGTCATTCCGACAGCCTCCAGCATAGCAAGCTCACGGCTTCTTGCGATTATCGAAGTTACTATCGTGTTAGAAAAATTGATTACGCCGATAAGCCCCAGAATAACCGATATTACAGTGCCGATTATGCCTACCATCGTCGCGAACGATTTGTACTCGTTTTCTGTTTTTCCCTTAGATGAATAGTCCAAAGAAGTGTCTACCACATTTGTGTACGATTTAATCCACTGTTCAAAAGCATCTTCGTTCTCATCGTTTACGTCAATCAAAGTGCGCATGGGCTTCCATTCTTCGCTGATTGCAAGAAATTCGCGTTCCGGCAAGATGAAATCGCACTGGAAAAGCGAATAATGACCGAACGCCATCGGGGTCGGAATATCGACGACAGCAAATACTGTGTACTCCTTCAGCGGTGGAATTTCAGTGATTTCCGGCAAAACAGGCATCATATCCTGTGCGTCAGCCATGACTTCCTCCGTTGCCGCCGAAAAATCCTGCGTATCCGACTGATCTTCAAATGTAACAGTCTGTGCATAGCTATAAAGTTTCATAAACAGATATGTTGTATACTCCTGATTTGCGCCACGCACCTCAACTTTGTCGCCCGGCTCAAAAAAATTGATGGGCTGCCCCTTATCGCTAAAAAATCTTGTGGCAAGAACATAATCGCCAGAATTAAACGCATCCCAATCGATTTTATCCGTTCCGTCCAGAGTTTTTACAAAATCAAGTTTTTCTACAGCTAATTTCCCCATTCCGTATGTATTTCCGTCAATCAAGCGGTTCTGCCCCAAATACTCTATATAATCATCAATATCAGAAAATTGAGAGCTGTATGAGCTGTAACGCTTTGCCTTTGTCGTGAATTCCTCGCTTGTGAACAGATTCTGCCGGATTTTTCCCCAGTTTTCTTCGTTAATTTCTTGAACGCCGAAATTCATGTAAACGTTGCCCACCGCATCCACGCCATCCTGCATGTTTAGTGCGTCAAGAAACTGCTGGTTCACGCCCTGCGTGTCAACAACTGTCACGCCCGGATTGTCGAGTTCAGCATTTTGCACGCTGTAGTCGCTTATAACAAGATTCTCAACGAGCTTATCCATGCTGAAGCTGTGTACAATCGTGATGACGCTGTTCAAAACCACAAGCGAAAGAGAAAGCGACAACACTACGGTAAGGAGCTTTTTTTTCGGCTTGCCGTTTTTCGTCTGCGGCTCGGTATATTTTATCGTTTCAATCGGAGAAACTTTAGAAGCTTTTTTGCACGGTTTTTGTGCACTGATTATTACAGTCAGATACGAAAAAAGCGATGCGCCCAAAATCATCAGAATGTTTACGTGAACCTTGCCCTTATCCACAGAAGATGTGTAAAGCTGCTCAGAAATCATGGGCAAAAGGCATGCGCCGACTCCTACTCCGATAATCAGCCCAATCGGTATTCCTATAGCTGATATAATGTTAGCACGCTTCATCACGATTTTTTTGAGTTGTTTTCCGGTTGTACCGATTGTTTTAAGAAGTCCGTATTCCTGAATGTCAGAAAGGATGTTCAAATCAAAAATATTGTAGATTATAAGATATCCGGCAACCATGAATACAAGCAGAAGGATGATACAAAGCACAAGCATTGTCGGGTCGATTCCGCCAGATAGATAAGCCCAGTTGACGCCGTAATCAACAGTTGGTCTAAGCCCGGAACGCATGATTAAATCCTTTGTTTTTCCTTCGATGTCATAGCTGTTCCAGTAATTAACGTCGGCCATAACCCATCCGACGTAATCGTTCCGCTCAAGCTCAGGCAAGCTTACTGTTTTTACAGGCGCATGCTTTTCTTGAAACGCTTTTGAGACAAGTACCATCTGTGCTTTAGAAATGATGTCGCCCTGAAAATAACCGCTAAGTACAAAATCTTGTTCTACAAGCTTTTCGCCGATTTTTATGCTGAGCGGAACAATGCTTCCAAGCTGTATAGGAACGCCAAGCTTTTTAAGAATGATGTCACTGAGCACGATTTCGTTTTCTTTTTCCGGCATGTTTCCAACCTCCGGATAGCAAAAACCGTACTTTGCATTCAGCGGCTCGTAATAGTTCACTTCGTTGTAAAGCTTCTTAAAAGCTTCTCCTTCGCAGTTTCCAACAAGGATTCTGTACGAAATGTCTTTTATCTGCTTGTCGTTTTTTACAAGATTGTATTCCTGCTCCGTCAGATATTTAAGCCCGGCATGAGCACTTCCGCCAACTTGCCGCATCGTGGCACGCTGTATTTCGTTGACAAGGCTTGTGCCCACCGTAAAAAGTGATGAAAACAGGATTGTCGTCAAAATAACAGCGAAAACAAGGACGATATATTTTTTGATGTTAGATTTGATTCCGCTTTGAGCCAAATTGCTTATAGCTTTTTTGTTGTTTACCTTTGTCATGATTTTGCTCCCGTTGCATGATGCGTTTACTCATTGCCTTTCACTATGCGGCCGTCTTCAATCCTGATAATTCTGTCCGCAAGCTGGGCAATCTCATCATTATGGGTAATCATAACTATAGTCTGGTTATATTTTTTGCTCGTTGTCTTTATAAGCCCCAGAACATCCTGGCTCGTTTTGCTGTCAAGGTTGCCGGTGGGCTCGTCGGCAAGGATTATTGCCGGTTTAGACGCAAGTGCACGGGCTATGGCGACGCGCTGCTGCTGTCCGCCAGAAAGTTTTGTCGGCAAAGTAGAGAGCTTTTCTGTAAGTCCAAGTGTTTCTACTACGTTTTCAATGAATGCTTTGTCTTCTTTTTTGCCGTCGAGCTGAATTGGAAGAACGATGTTGTCATAAACAGAGATAGAGGGTACAAGGTTGAAGCTTTGGAACACGAATCCGATTTTGCGCCGCCTGAAAATGCAGAGCGCGTCGCCTGTAAGCGTTGAAATATCTTTGTCGTCTATGATTACACTGCCCGAAGTAGGGGTGTCCAATCCGCCAATCATGTGAAGAAGTGTCGATTTTCCGCTGCCGCTAGTCCCGATGATGCTTACGAACTCGCCGCGCTCCACGCAGAGGCTTACTCCGTCCAATGCTTTAACGAGGGTGTCTCCTTCTCCGTAGTATTTTTTTAAGTCTTTCGCAATCAATATACTCATTCTGTTACTCCTGCCTTTTGTAGGCAATTTCAAAGTAGCACACGATTCTTACGAGAGCATTTCTGAATCCTTACAATTCTGAAAGAATCGGGAGTTTTCAGCGGATTTT
>JAIKVO010000251.1 GCA_024685655.1 Treponemataceae bacterium | reverse complement strand
AATAAACAGGATTCATTCTTCCCCCCACATTTCAGCTACTTTTCTGTAGTATTCTTCATCAGGATATTCTTTTGGAGGCAGCGGAATTCCTTCATCATCGAGAACATCCTTATATTTTTCCCGTAATTCCATAATCTGCTGCATAAAAGTTTTCTTTGGTTTTTTAACTTCCTCATAGTCTTTCCAGCTGATGATGACCGCAACCGGTTTGTCGTGGCGCGTAAGTTCCACAGGCTCACCGTTTTCGGCACGTTTGACCAAAGCAGAAAAATTATTTCTTGCATCGTATATAGTTGCTCTGCACATTATGGGCCTCCGATTATGGTGTTACATAAAGTGTTGCATTGATTTGGCTATTTGTCAATATATTGGCTAATATTTTTTTAAGGTGAATATCTGTGGTGTTGCGGGTAGGGAGCGAGTCTCGGTTGGAACCCTGCGAAACCGCACCTCGGTAGATGCGTTTGCATGGCGGGTTTTAGGGCGGCAGCCCTAGGTGTGGGGGTAGCCGAAGACCGACAAAGCGGAGCAAGTGACAAAGCTTGTTTTGGCACTTGTGTAGCGACTCGTGGCTGGAGGCGCAGGGGGATACTTCCCCCTTCCGGCTTGTTCACCTTGACGGAAAGACGAAAAAAGTTTATTTATAAGTATGCAGAATTTAAAGCCTGAAAATAATATTGTTTCTCAATTTGTAGATAAATCCGTGATAGCGGCAATGAAAGCACTGTTTGAGGACGGACTGGATAAAGTACCGGTTGAAGAAGCAATGGTAATTGCAGAGCAGTTCGGGGCGGACAGTTCTTTTAAGTCTGTGCTTGAAGCTTCGGAAGTTACTGCAGCGGAGAAAAAACTTATCAGCAGTTTTAATAGCAATTTGAATCTTCTTGTACAGAAAACTTGGGTAGAAAAAGATGACGAGGCTCTTAAGGAGCAAGTTCTTTATAAGCTTGAAGGTTTTTGCAAGGAGTTCGAGAACGATAATTACGGTGTAACTTATGCTGGGCTTGTCCAGTTGCTGCGCGACGTTGTGTATCTTATGTTCGGAACCCAGACAAACAGTGGTGAGTTCCTTGAATATGCATTCCGTATTGATCCGGGATTTGGTATTTTTTGGTGGTATGTAGAAAGTCTTCCGACCGAAAGGCCGGCTGCAGAAGCTGTTGCTAAGGTATATCTGCTTCTCAGCATGATTTTTCTATCAAATTATTAAATTGAGCTTGCGAAAGTCGGGCGAGTTCGCAAGTTCGCAGAAGCGTCCGGCTCGTTAATTATATAAAGCATTACCGCTCCGGGCAAGTCAAATGCGAGTGTCGCAAGCTCCGGTAAAAAGGCGGTATTATGAATTTACAAGACATTTTTGAATCTCTCCGTGAAAGTTCCAAAAAACTGGCACAATTATCTCCAGGTCAGAAAAACAAAGCCCTTTTAGCTGTAAAAGATTCATTGGCGGCGCGTACTGCATCGATTATCGCTGCGAATGACCACGATGTTATGCGCGCGAAAGACAAGGGCATGAAAGACAGCCTTATTGACAGGCTTCGGCTTGATGAAGCCCGCATGGAAGGCATTCTTTCTGGCATTGACGAGATTATTGCGCAGACTGACCCTGTAGGACAGGTCGTATCTGGCTGGACGAATGAGAACGGGCTTGTTATTAAGCAGGTTCGTGTTCCGATTGGTGTTGCAGCCATTATCTACGAGTCGCGTCCGAATGTAACGGTTGATGCTTTTGCGATTGCGTACAAAAGCGGAAATGCCATTCTTCTGCGCGGAAGCTCGACGGCTCTTGAGACGAATATGGAAATTGTAGCTGCGATTAAGGCTGGGCTTCGTTCTGTTTCTGATTGCGGTGCGGGTGTTCCGGGTGCGGTGGAGCTTGCTGCATCTGGCAGTCGTGACGAAGTGGAAGATATTTTGAATGCTCGCGGATATATAGATGTCGTGCTGCCGCGCGGTGGTGCTAATTTGATAAAGATGGTTGTTGAGAAAGCGTCTGTGCCAGTAATTGAGACAGGAAGCGGTATCTGCCACCTTTTTGTAGATGAGTCAGCTGATTTGGACAGAGCGGCGGTTATCGCGGAGAACGCAAAGCTGCAGCGTCCTGGCGTGTGCAACGCAATTGAGGTTCTTCTTGTTCATAGCGCTGTTGCACAGGAGTTTCTGCCGAAGTTGAGCGAAAAGTTTGCCGGACGCGCGCAATTCCGCTGTGATGAGCGTGCGTTGCCGATTATGCAGAAAGCGGCTGCATCTGGCGTGGGTGCGGCTTCTGGCTCTCTTGCCGAAAAGGTTGTCGCCGCCGGTGAAAACGACTTTGACACAGAATTCCTTGACAATATACTCGCTATAAAAGTTGTTGACTCAGTAGAGGAAGCAGTGGCCCACATAAACGCACACAACACAAAGCATTCCGAGTCAATTCTTACTTCCAGTATAAAGAACGCCTCTTATTTTAAGACGAACGTAGATGCTGCTTGTGTTTACGTGAACGCTTCTACGCGCTTTACAGACGGCCAGGTTTTCGGTTATGGCGCGGAGCTTGGCATAAGTACACAGAAACTTCACGTCCGCGGTCCGATGGGACTTGCCGCATTGACTACAACAAAATACTTAATTGAAGGCGAAGGACAAATACGGTGACGGTAACAGAAACTCTTTCCGATGCACGGAAAATTGTCATAAAAATAGGTTCGAACACGCTTGCAAAAGCGGACGGCACTATAAACATCGATTTTATGAAAAGCTTTGCGGAGCAGTGCGCCGCGTTGATAAAGCAGGGCAAGCAGATTGTGCTTGTTTCTTCCGGGGCGCAGGTTGCGGGCGTTTCCACAATAGACAGATGGTCACGGAAGCGCGACATCCACTACAGACAGGCGCTTTGTTCCATCGGGCAGGTTGAGCTGATGGATAAGTGGCGCTGTTCGTTTGCGGATTTCGGAATCCATATAGGGCAGCTTCTTCTTACGAAAGAAGATTTTGAGGACGACCACCGCACGCTTAACATGCGCAACACACTTTTTACGCTTGTTGACGAGGGGGTTGTTCCGATTATCAACGAGAACGACTCCGTTGCCTTTGATGAAATCCGCATAGGCGACAACGACAATCTTTCCGCCCTTACCGCTATTTTGTGGAATGCTGATGTTCTTGTGCTTTTCAGTGACATAGACGGCGTGTATACAAAGAACCCAAAGGATAATCCTGATGCAAAGCGGATTGACGTTGTGGACGACATAAAGAAGCTTTATTCAGAAATTTCCATCGGTTCGACGAATGCGTTCGGTACGGGCGGCATGGGAACAAAGCTTGAGGCGGCTGAGCGCGTAGTGGCTTATGGAATCCCGATGATTCTTGCCGATGGTGGACGTGAAAACGCGCTTGAAGGGCTTGCGGATGGCAAGTATTCAGGCACTCTTTTTGTCGCAGAATAGGAGTTAATATGAAAAAATGTAATATAGGATGCATCGGTTGTGGTGTCATGGGCGGCGCGCTTATCCGCGCGATTGCGAAAGTTGTTCCTGCATCAGACATTTTCTTATTCGATACAGATACAGCCAAGATGGATTCTCTTGCAAAAGAGCTTGGAGCAAACACAGCCAAAAACGGTTGCGATGTTGCGACAAAAGCCGACTATTTGTTGCTTGCCGTAAAGCCGGCGTATGTGGATTCTGTGCTCTCGGATATTACGTCTGTTGTTCCACAGAATGAGATGCCTCTTTTCGTTTCAATTGCAGCCGGCGTAAAGCTTGAAAAACTGAAGAAAGCCGCGCTCACAAAAGCACGTTTCGTCCGGCTTATGCCGAATATCCCAGCTCTTGTGGGCGAAGCGATGATAGCTCTGACTCACGAAAGCGATGTTTCTGCTGACGAAGTAGCAGCCGTAAAGGAGCTTCTTTCAAAAGCAGGTTCAGTTGAGTGTGTGCCAGAAAACTTGATGGACTGTGTTACAGGAGTTTCCGGTTCAGGTCCGGCTTACGGCTTTGTTTTTATAGAAGCTCTTGCCGATGCCGCCGTAAAACTCGGAATGCCTAGGAAACAGGCGTATGTATATGCTGCACAAACACTTAAAGGCGCGGCTGCGATGGTGCTTGAAACAGGCAAGCATCCGGCTGCGCTCAAAGACGATGTTTGCTCGCCGGGCGGTACTACTATTGCCGGTGTCGCCGCTCTTGAAGAGTACGGCTTCCGCCATGCCGTAATACAGGCAGCCGTTGCAGCTACAGAGCGTTCGGCAGAGCTTGGCAACAGATAATTCAGATAATTCGGGTAAAATAGAGTTATGCAAAAAATATCTCTTGTCGCTTTTTTAGGAAACGTTGGCGACAAATATAAAAACAACCGCCACAATTCGGCATGGCTTTTCTGCGACTCGCTTCCGTACGCCGGGAACCTTGTGTGGCATGAAAAATTCAAGGGACACTACGCTGTTCACGAGTTTGACCGCTACGGCGAGAAAGAACAAGTGTATTTCCTTAAACCGGATACATTTATGAATCTTTCCGGTGAAAGCATACAAGCGTTGGCGGCGTTCTATAAAATCAAGCCGGAATCGATTCTTGTTGTGCATGACGAGCTGGAGCTTCCTTGCGGTACGGTCAGCTTAAAGTGGTCTGGCGGTCTCGGCGGTCACAACGGACTTCGCTCTACAAAAGAAATGCTCGGAACAGCCGATTTTTGGCGGCTTCGTTTTGGAATCGGAAGACCTGAGCATAAGGACATTGCGGGCTACGTGCTTTCTGATTTTTCAGCTGATGAACGAATCATTCTTTCGCAGATTTTTCCTCAGACCGCAGAATTGCTCGACACGATTTTTGTGAAAGGCCCGGAATCGCAGCTGGACGCATGGAAAAAGAAAAATCTCGCTCCGCCGGCAAAGTGAGCTTAGAGCGTTCGGTCGGAGTGCTGAATGCGGTTTTGCAAAGTAAATTGCGGGGAAGTTAGCCACAACGGAACCAGCACGCATCGCGAAAAATACGCCAAACTCGTATGTGCGGTGAGTGGCACGAGCGACAAGTGTAGCAATCCACATCCTATAGTGAGGAAAAAATGAAACAGAAAAATACAGAAAACCAAATCCCGGCAGGGTTGAACCCATCAGTTTGCGACCCTTCTGAGCGCGCCGAAGCTGAAAAAGCTTTCGGCAGGCTTTATGACATCGTGAAAACCTTGCGCGCACCCGGCGGATGCCCATGGGACAGGGCACAGACTCCGGAGACAATGCGGAGCGATCTTGTGGAAGAAGCTTTTGAGGCTGTTGATGCAATTAACGAAAAAAAGCCAGATCACGTTTGCGAAGAAATGGGCGATGTTTTCCTGAACGCAACCATGATTGCATACATGTATGAGCAGAACGGCGACTTTATGCTCGCAAGGTCGCTCAATGAAGTTTCTGATAAAATTATCAGGCGGCATCCGCATGTATGGCCGGAATCCGAAGGAAAGGCGAACGCACTTGAAGGCGGCGCAAAAACAGCCGACCAGGTTCTTACTCAGTGGGATGCTATAAAACGCGGAGTTGAAGGACGCGCGGGCAAAAGCGTTCTGGATGAAGTTTCAAAAGGATTGCCGCCGCTTATGCAGGCTTATAAACTTGGAAAAAAGGCCTCGAAGCAGGGTTTTGACTGGAAAGATGATGATTTGAAAGGGCTTTGGGATAAAATCGACGAGGAAAAAACAGAGCTTATTGAAGCTTGTGCAAAGAACCCTGACAAAGACGAGAACGGAAAAGCCGCTTCCGAAGTTGAAGAAGAGTTCGGCGATGTTCTTTTTTGCCTTGTGAACCTTGCCCGGCATCTTGGAGTTGACCCTGTGATGGCTATGGAGCGTGCTAACACAAAGTTCAGGAATCGTTTTGGCTATGTCGAGGCTAAAATGGCGGAACTTGGTCGTGAGTTCAAAAAAGGCGAATGGACGGAAATTGAAGATAATTTTTGGAACGAAGCAAAAAAGCTTGAACGACAGTAATTTTTGACATATATTTATATATGGAATTTTTTAAAACAGAGTGTTTTTTGTTTCCTGTTAGTTTGTTTTTGTACGAACGACGCAATATTGATTTTTAGGTGATATTATGAACAGATTTGAAGAAAAAAAAGATGAGAATAAGGAAGACGTGCAGAACGGTGACGCTCTTTCTATGAAATTTCTTAAAACTCGCCAGATTCTTTTAAGTGGTGAAGTGAATAAGACTTTGGCAGAAAAAATTGTACGCCAGCTTCTTATTCTTGAGGCCGATTCTGATGAACCGATTTATGTCTATATCGATTCACCTGGTGGCGATGTAAATTCAGGTTATGCTATTTTCGATATGATCCGCTTTGTAAAAGCACCTGTTTATACAATCGGAATGGGACTTGTAGCCAGTGCCGGTGCTCTTATTTATCTTGCTTCTCCAAAGGAAAGAAGGCTTGCGCTTCCTCACAGCCAATACCTTATTCATCAGCCGCTTTGCGAGTGGAAAGGTACAGCGACTGAACTTGAGATTAACGCACGCGAGATAGAAAAAACACGCGCAGGGCTTAACAAAATCATTGCTGAAGAAACTGGGAAAGATGTTGAGCAAGTTGCTAAGGACACTGATCGTGATTACTGGCTAAATGCTGATGAGGCAAAAGAATACGGGCTTGTTGGTAAAATCATTAAGACACGGAATGATTTAGCCTAAAGAATATAAGGTTTTAAGGGAGGAGCATTATGAGGCAGAAATGGTTTCCAATAGTTGTTATAATGATTTTGCTTACATTGTTCTCTGCTTGCTCTAAGAAAGAGGAAGTATCTGAAGAAGTGATAAGCTTCAAATCTGCCGAGGGCGAGACGGCTGTTGAGACTCCTGTTGAAGAGATAGAAGAAATGCCGGCTCCTTCTCCTGTTGTGGATACAACGGCTCCTTCCGAAGTAAAAGATCTTATTGCATCAGCGGGCGATCATTCTGTTATGCTCAGCTGGACAAACCCTGTTGACGAGGATTTTTCGAAAGTCGTTATTACTTATGGTATTGACGGTACGACTTCCGTAAGGGGAATTCCCGGCAGTATGGGCAAGCAGTTCATATCAAATTTGACGAATGATACAGAATATACATTCACTGTAATGACGCTTGATAGAATTGGAAATGCGAGTGAGGGTGTACAGGTTTCTTCAACACCTGTAAGCCCGGAGCCTGTAAAACCGATAGAGCCGGCTACATCGAAAATTGAGTCGGCAAAACCAGTGGAGACACCTGCGCCAAATCCAGAACCAGTGAAGGTTGCTGAGGCCCCTGCGCCAAATCCAGAACCAGTGAAGGTTGTTGAAACTCCTGCACCGAATCCGGAGCCAGTTAAGGTTGTTGAGACACCTACGACAATACCCGAACCAGTTCAAGAGTCTGTTGAGGAAACAGCTTTTGAGCCAGAGCCGGAATCTGTGGTAGAATTGGAAACTGAGCCGAAATTGGAGCCAGAACCCATACCGATAATTGAGCCAGAATCAGTGGAAGAAACTGTTGCTTTAAGCTTTATCCGAAGTGCAACAGGAGATGTCGCCGCAAATATTGATTGTGTCTTTGAAAAAACATCAGAAGTTACTGTTCTTACAAAAGCCTCTGCAATTGAGCTGAATGGTCAGAAAACTTTGCTTTCTGCTTATAGAATGGGAAAATATCCTGTAACTCAGGAGCTTTTTGAAGCCGTCATGGGAATTAACCCGAGTAAATGCGTTGAATCAAGCTCGATTTATGCGACTCTTGAAGGTGAAGTTACAAAGCTTAAACCGTGTGAGAAAGTTTCCTGGTATGATGCAATTGCGTTCTGCAACAAGCTGAGCATTCTTTTGGGATATGATCCGTGTTATGTCGTGAACGGAATTGATGATTGGGCATCTTTTATCTATGAGGATATTCCAACGGAATATAATGCCGATTGGTCAGATGTATACTGTGATTTCACAAGGAACGGTTTCCGTTTGCCGACGGAGAACGAATGGGAAGTTGCTGCTCGTGGCGGAAAACCTGAAGCTGCTGAATGGAACTATATGTTCAGTGGAAAAGATTCTGCCGAAAGAAAAGCCGTAAACGCAGATTTGGACAGCATTGCATGGTACCGCTACAATATTTGCAACGGCGGAGTTTCTACGGATGAAGAGCCTGCTGCTGGAGTCGGCTACGGAACGCACGAAGTCGGTTTGAAAGCTCCTAACACACTTTCTTTGTACGATATGTGCGGTAACGTGTGGGAATGGTGCTGGGACAGTTGCCAGACAACGGACGACAACAGTACGTTTGAGGTGGATCCGCTGGAGGGCGTTCCTGCTGACTCGTGCCGTGCGTTGCGTGGTGGAAGCTGGGGCATAGATGCGACTTGCTGTGACATTCCTTCGCGCCTTGTTGAGTACGAGTTCTACCGCAGTGCACGGTACGGTTTCCGTATTGTACGCACGGGAACCACCGATTAAAAAACTGCAAGCCTTTGCGCATTGTTGCCGCGAAGGCTTTATTGAAGTAAAAAATGAAATTATTAAAAAGAATCTTGATGGTGACCTTAGCATTGAATTGAAATTCATTCAAAAAAGTAAAGTCCCAGCATTGTTCGTATTTATTCAAATTGCAAAATATGATATAATCTTTCGCGTATGAAATTTGATTTAACGGATGAAGTTCGTAATCAGATTATTTTCTCAATGGAAGATCAGGGTAAGTCATACGTATTTGATTCAGAGGAGTTAAAGACCGTTCCATTTTCAGAAGTGGAAACAGGCAACGACCGTTATTACAAGATTCCCAAATGGGATTCTATGGACGGATTTCATCTTATGGAGCGTTTTGTCGCCTTGTTAAGAAATCCGCTCGCACGAGAATCTCTGAGGGCTGTGCTTTTTTCCGGTCGGGGAGTATTCCGTAATTTCAAAAAAGTCCTTCGGGAATATCCTGAGGTTGAGCGGCTTTGGTATGCATTCAAAGAAAACGGAATGAACCGCATTATCGTTGAATGGTACAATGTTCTGTGTGAATCATGGGGGCTTGAAGCTCTAGGAAGTGAGCCGGAAGAGAATACAGACATTTTAAGGGACGATTTCATCTTTAGGGAAATTGAGGGTGAACAAGATTTCGAGAATGTATTCATGAGCGCGGATTCTCTTCTTAGAGAGATCGAAAAGTCTTATGAAGGGGAAATAGGTCTTGTAGCTGCTGAATTTTTACAGCGTCAAAGAGATTATTCTGAAGATTGCGATGAGTATAATCTGATTGCAGAGACAGTAGACGGTGAATTTGCCGGATGCATTACTGCTTCTTCCGTTTTGGAAAATGCTCCGCATACAGCGGTGCTTTCCATGATTTTTATCACACCCCGATACAGGGGGTTAGGCGTTGGCCGTGAACTGACGTTACAGTGCCTCGAAAAATTAAGACAGCGAGGTGTTCATTGGGTTATAGTTGCTAATATAATTATTTCAGGATATGCAGCGACTATGCTCCGAAACTGTGGCTTTGAACCGATGGGAACGGGCTTTATCGCAAATTTGTAAAATACAGGAGAAATGCAGTGACCGAGGAGAAATTTATAGAGATACTGCAGAATGCGGTCGAGAAGGTCAAAACAGAAGAAGACCCAATTGAACTGAACAATTACAGAAAACTGTTCAAAAAAAATGTGCCGTTCGCGCTTAGAAATTATGTGGCGGCTTTTCTTGCAAAGAGTGCTGAGGGCGGATTTCGCAGAAATTCTTACAGACGCTATGAGAAAGAATATCGTCATGATAACAGCCGATTCAACAGGGAATCTAAACCAGATTTTGAGAATCAGCCTTCAACACACAATGTGATTGATGAGAGTCTTGCTTCGACAATTTTTATCAGTATTGGACGTAACCGCCATGTTTTCCCTAGGGATTTGATTGGTCTTATTACGCAGAATACGAATTTGGAAAGAAGCCGCATTGGCGAGATTCGTGTTCTTGACAATTACTCATTCGTTCAGTTTTATACTGAAGACTGCGACGCTGTAATAAAGGCTCTTGATGGCTATACATACAGAGGACGCAAGCTTACCGTCAGTTTTTCAAAGAAAAAATCGGATATTTCAGATGATTATGAATCATCGCAGAATGATGATTTGGCGGAGAACAGTGGTGAGGATTCATCACGTTTTGAGCCTGCAGAATCAAACGGCGGAAACAGCGAGTTTTTAGTGTAATTCGTGCCCAAGGGTGGTGAATGTATACCATACAGTGTTTCAGGACAGCCTATATGGGCACTAATACATACATCGTAAGTCGTTATTCGTCTGATTCTTCACAGGCGGATAGCGCGCAGGCTCAGGACGCACAGAAAGCAGCTGCTCTGAAAAATAACGAGCCGGACTGCGTTTTTGTTGTTGATGCCGGTGGGCATAAAATCGATGTGGATAAATACTGCAATCTTCTGAAACGCTGTGATGGTTTTGTTTTTACACACGGACATTTTGATCATATCAGTGCATTGCCGTATTTGCACAAGCTTTTTCCCGATGCACCCATTGCGATTCACAAGGATGATGCTTGCTACCTTGGACCAGATGCAGCCGACCTGCATATCTCGGATTTTTCGGAACTAGGTCTTATGGTGTATGTTCGGAACTTTTTTTCTCAAGAGGGAGAGCTCCCTGCTGCCACATTGCTTCTTAGCGAGGGTGACGTGCTGCCGTTCGCGCCTGAGTGGAGTGTCTTGCATACACCCGGACACAGCCCCGGCTCAATCTGTCTTTACAATGAAGATGAAAACACTCTTATTTCCGGCGACACGCTTTTTGCCGACAATGGTTTCGGGCGTACCGATTTGAGGGGCGGCAATTATGCCCAGCTGATGAAAAGCTTATCTCGTTTGGAAAAGCTTCCTGTTGGAACAAAGCTTCTGCCCGGTCATGGAGAATCTGCGTATGTGCAATAAAATCACTGAAAAAGTCCGTTTCGCCGGATGTGCCCATTTTTGCAAATCCGCCCATGTAGGTAAAACCGCATGTTTCTTCATGTTCACTTTGCTTGTGGCGCCACTCGTTTTTTCGGGCTGCAAAAAGAAGGAGCGCCCGCCTATTGTCGATGAGCCGGATCCTGATATCGTTGTTGTGCGGCCAGATTCTATGGTGCCAAAGTGGCTTCCTGGCGATTATGCGCATATAGCTGTTGTTTTTGGAGTCGGTTATGAAACAGAAGAACTTCAGCAGCCTGTAATTGATTATTTTGCGGATGAATTTGGCTTGGCGTCTGATGGTGGACTTATCGAAACTTACGTTTTTCCGACTGAATACTTTAATGGTAAACGAATTAAGGTATCTTTCCTGACCGAGACGTTAAAAAACAAAAATATTTGCGGACTTGTTCTTTTGAGTGCACCTGACAGGGCATATTATGCGCTTATGGATCTTTCGGAAAACGGTGTTTCGTATCCGGTGTGGTCGATTTTCCCTGTTACATACACGACGGACGAGGTGCTTGGCACGGAATACGGTTCTTTTTTTGTTCTTGATTACAAGGAGCTCAGTGAGAAAACGTCTTCGGATGCTGATTCTGCGCTCATAGACAAGATGGACAATGGCGAAAAAACGTATGAGGGAAATATCGGTGATATTTTGACACCTGTAATTCATTACATAAAAAAATCTGCGGACGGAGTGAATGAGCCGTATGGTCCGGGATATGCAGCTGAATATCTTTTTAGGGCGTATAGAGATATTTTTGACGATTGTACGCTTTCCCGATTTGTTGAACAAGAATCGGGATTACCTGCATTAAATCATTTTGTTCTGGGAATTGGTAAATGAACGGATTGACTCAGGTTCGTACAGGTCTTATTGGGTCTGTAGACGATATAGAAAAACTTGCTTCTGCGAAAAAAGCGACTGTTCTTGTGCTTTCGGATATTCATTGTGATGATTTTGGGCTTTTGCTGGAAATAATGAAGCAGTTTGGCGCGGATTCGGATGCTTTGGTTTATTGCGGTGATGGTATCCGTGATTTTGCGCGTTTGTTTTTGGAAGCTTCCTCGGATGAGAAAATTCGCGCGACAATTCCGCCTGTTGTGGCTTTTGCACGCGGTAACGGTGATTACAACGAGTATTTGGGCGGTTCAGTAAGGTTTGATGTGCCTGATGCAATTACATTTAAGGCAGCTGGCAGAACGATATTTGCAACACACGGACATCTTTTTGGCGTTGATTTTGGTACTGATCATATTTGCTCGGTAGCATCCGCATCAAAAGCGAGCCTTGTGTTTTATGGCCATACGCATTGTCCGTATAAAAAAATGCAAGATAATGTCGTCGTCCTGAATCCGGGAAGTGTCACACGGCCAAGGAACGGCTCATGTCCTTCTTTCGCTGTCGTAACATATCCTGGTGTGTCCGAGAAATTTGAGATCAGCTTCTTCGGAATAAAACATATTCCGTTCGGACATTATCAATTCTCGCTCATATCGATATAATTTGAATAGGAGCTGCCTGCGGATTTTTTTATAGCAGGGTTAAAGTGATATAATATAATGAAATATACTGTAAGTTTCAGTTGCTTGCCGGAAGAAGAGAAAAACGAAACTCTGCTACGTAAAAAAGCTGTAAAAGAGTTGCGAAAGAACGGTGTGAGCCTTGCGGAAAACGAGATTTCGGCTTTTGTTTTCAGAAAAAAATCAATTGATGCGCGGAAACGGGATGTGAAGTTTTTCCTGCGTTATGATATTTACACTGATGGAGACAGCCCGGAGAACGATGAGGAATACGTGTTCGTGCCGCGCTGGAAAAAATGCGATGACAACGGAAAATCCGTCATCATTATTGGGGCTGGTCCCGCTGGGCTTTTCGCTGCATTGACGCTTCTTGAAAGCGGAATAAAACCTGTCATCATTGAGCGCGGGCCTGAAACTTCGCAGCGAAAACGCGACATTGCGGACATAAGCCGCACCGGTGTTCTTAACGGTGACTCCAACTACTGCTTCGGCGAAGGCGGGGCAGGCACTTTCTCTGACGGAAAGCTTTTTTCACGTTCTGGGAAACGCGGCAATATCGGGCGCATCCTTCAGATTCTTGTTTATCATGGCGCAGACCCGAAAATCCTTACGGACGCGCATCCGCATATAGGCACGGACAAGCTTCCTACGATAATCGACAACATCAAAAAAACGATAGTAAGCTACGGCGGCGAGATTTTATTTACCACACGCTGCACGGAGATTTTGACGAGCGACAATTCAGCTGTAGGAGTTTGCTCGGAAGCTTTTTCGCCAAACAAAAAAGCCAGCTCCGCCGGAGATAACTCTGCTGGAGCCCAAGCCACCCACGCAATTTGCGGCGTTAATGTCGTGGACACTCAAACCGGTGCGGAGCGCGTCTTAAACGGCGACAAGCTGATTCTTGCGTGCGGACATTCTGCGCCGGACATTTACCGAATGATAGCCGCCGTTGATAATCGCGCTCTGGAAGCAAAAACATTCGCGGTGGGCGTTCGTGTTGAGCATCCGCGCGAAATAATAGACAAAATTCAGTATCACGGAAAAGAGCGCGGCAAGGTTTTGCCCGCAGCGGAATACAGGCTTACGGCGCAGGTTCAGGAGCGAGGCGTTTATTCGTTCTGCATGTGTCCGGGCGGTCTTGTCGTGCCGTCCGCTTCGTCGCCTGACGGAGTTGTTGTGAACGGAATGTCGCCGTCGAGCCGGAATGCATACTGGTCGAATGCCGCGATTGTCGTGGAGTGCCGCCCGGAAGACTATGCCGCGTGGGGCGAGTTTGCAGGTGATCCGCTTGCAGGACTTAACTTCAGGACGCAGATAGAGCAGGCGGCGAAAAAAGCGGCACAAACCGCTGCAATTGGTGCACAGGCTGCGACTGGTTCGCAATGTTCAGTTGCGTCGTTGGCGAGTGCTCAAGTCGCGACGGCAAGTTGTGCGTCAGTTGCAAATGCAACGCCGGCAACTGCGAACCTCGCACCCGAAACAACACTTAACCCACAAATCGCACCGGCGCAGCTTCTCGTTGATTTTTTGGAGTGTCGCCGTTCTTCCGCGCTGCCAAAAACGTCGTATACGCCGGGAATCGCGTCCGTAAACTTGGACGAAGTTTTACCAGAGCATATTTCCAAACGTTTAAAAGAAGGTTTCCGCGTTTTTGACCAGCGCATGAAAGGCTTCATATGCAAAGACGCGCTTCTTATTGCGCCGGAAACACGCACATCAACGCCG
>JAIKVO010000239.1 GCA_024685655.1 Treponemataceae bacterium | reverse complement strand
CCCTGCGAAACCGCATTCACTTTTATAAGAGAGCCAGGCGTTGCGGGCTGGCGCCTGAAGCCCGCAGAAAGGGGTGCGGCGCAACAATCGTGCGCCGCAGGGGAAAGGCTTTTCCCCTCACCTTCCCTATTTTAAGCCGCTTTTACGCCGAGTTTCTTAAGCTGCATTTTCTGAATCCGGTCAAATACGGATGCAATTCTCTGAAGATTATCGTCTGTGTTTTCCGGCCAAGCAAAAACGCCATGAACGACGTTTCCGGGGAACATAAGGACAGCTGCGCAAAACCGTGAGACACCTTCCGTTTTCGCGTGATGAAGAAGGAATCCGTCTTCTTCTCTGGCACCTACAGCCCAGTCTCTTGCCATAAGATCAGAAACCGTGCGCTCTTTGTCTTTTATGCAGCCGGTTGATTCGAGCATTTTCATAAGTCTGTCAAAAATAGCATTAGAGTCGGACGGCATGTCAGCGGACTCAACAATCAGGATAGATTCTTTCCTAGTCATTCCCCTTCAAAGACCTTCGCGGTAATACCGAAGTCGAGGTTTTGCCTTGCGGCGTATTTTTAAAGAAGCTGTTCGAGAACTTGAGTTTTCGAACACCGATATTTTCTCGCGGTAGTTGCAATCAATTTGAGCAACTTTTTTGAACCGCTCGATTGTAATTTAGCACATTTTAGAGATTTTAGAAAGTATATAGATAATGTTGATAATTTAGATACAAAAATTGGAAATTTTTCCTAAAGATTTCGGGAGAAACTCGCCTAAAAAACCCGCTCGCCCCATACCGCTAATCGCGCAGAAGCTTGCCCACCAGCGAACTGAAACTCGCGCTTCCAGCCTCCGCAAAAATCCGTCCCATCTCTGACAACGCCTGCTTGTCTTCCGGCGATACTTCCTGCAGAATCTGCCGTACCTCGCCAAAATGCAAAAGAACTCCGGGGAAAATCTCGTTCGCGTCAGCCGCGCCGCTCGCCTCTACAACTTTGAACGCAGTCTCTATAAGGACGCGACGCTGCTCTTTCGGACACGAGGCAAGAAAGCGGTGAATCGTTCCGTGGAACAGTCGGCTTGAAAACGAGTTCTCGGAAGCCTGCACAAAACCGCCTCCTTGCACGTGCCAGAAAATCGGATTATGCTGCTTTATCCCCACGCTGTCGCTTTTTACGATAGTGTGCTGTCCGCAGTGTCCCAAAATAAGCCCGACAATCGACGATTCCGGGATGAACGAAAACACCCTGCCCTCAACCGCCGACCATTGTTTCGACGCAAGCACTTCATCGTCAAAGCCGGGTCCGTCAAAGTTGTAGATGCCGGCTATCAATTTCGGATGTTTGCAGAACGCACCGCCGTACATGGCAAGGTTTCCGCCCTTGCTGTGACCACACAGATAAATATTTATTTTGTTTGAAAATAGCGAACTTACAGTACTGAGAGGTCTAAATGCTGGCAAAGCGTTCACGTATTCCACAGCCTCTGTCTGCGACGGAATCGGCGACTCAAAGCCCATGTTGAAATCTTCTTTCCACCCGATAATCGACGTATCCGTTCCTCTGAAAGCCACGACGATCACATCGCCATACTCAAAGGTGGCAGCGGCAAACTGCATTTCTTGGGTTGTATCGAAACGAGAAACGAACTCAGTAAGCTTTACGTCACCAAAACGTTTGCTTTCCACGGCAAGTTGCCAAAGAGAAAAGACATCTTCGCTCACAAAAGACGAGCCGCCCGGCGCGCCATCGGGATACAACGCAGAATAAAGCTCACGCAGCGTTTTTCCATAATCGTTGTATTTAATGCTCTCCAAAGAACTGTACACGAGCTGAGAGAAAATAAGCATATCTACAGGCGACAGAGTCTCTTTGCTCAACGCAAGGTCTCCGCGCCACATAATGTAGTCCTTAAGGTTACTCATGTATTAAATATAGTACTTTTTCGTGCAATCGGAAAGCTAGGGAGCGATAAAAGGGCGGATAGGGAGCGACCCCGCGCGTTGCCAGCGAAGCGTTTCAATGCGCGGGGGAACAACAGTCCAGTGGACTGTTGTTAGCGCGTCTCGCGGAGAGCTATGCTCGTAGCGCAAGCCCTACGCCCGCACATGGTTGCGGGCTACCCACCCTGCGGGGGCTCAAACGCCG
>JAIKVO010000238.1 GCA_024685655.1 Treponemataceae bacterium | reverse complement strand
AACGGACATCATGCACTGCTGGTCACGGACAAGATAGTCTATTGTTACGTTCATAATATCGCTGATTTGTATGAGATTCGAAATATCTGGATACGCCTGTCCGCTTTCCCATTTTGCAACAGCTGGCCGTGATACATTAAGCTTTTCTGCGAGATTTTCTTGTGTGAGTCCTTTACTTTTCCTAAGGATTTGAAGTTTTTCCGAGAAGTTCATTATTCCTCCAATAATGATATTCTAATACACTTTCAGACCGAAGAAAATCGACCGGAGATAACAATTTTGTTACTTTTTGTTACGTGTTGACTTACAGTTTATAGTACAGTCAAGATTGCGCGGTATGCTTCTAGAAGCCGTGCTGTGTTCCATGATGCGTTTGCCGGACTGGTGCTTGGTAAGCAACAAACTACCAGATTGTAGCGTTTTTCGTACAAGGTTGCGCAGTGCTTTTTCCAGAGGGCGTAAGCTGTTTTTCCTGTGCAAAAAACGTGATGGATTTGCGAGTTTTCAAGAATCGGGGAGAAGTCATTTGGAACTGCGTTTTTTATGGTGGAGTCTGCTGCGCCGTTGATATTGCATGAGGCAAGCACATCCCAAAGCGCGATATTGTGACGCAGAAGAAAATTGCGGCGTTCGTTGATGGCGGAGACGATGTCGGGTGCGTTATTTGGAAGAGAAAGCGACTCTCCGAAAACTGCAGGAAGAACGCTCCAAAAGCGGTTTTGTGGATGCATATAAAAAAAGCCTGCTTCACGGCTTTTTGGAGAGGGCATTGTGCCGAGTAATAGCACCTGACTTTTAGCGTTCCAAACAGGCGGAATGGGGTGAGAGACACTTTTGTTTTCTGACGGCGCGGCAGATATTGCAGTTTTCATATGCATTTGTTATGAAAAAGTATAATGCGCTGCCGCAAAAAAGTCAGTATCACGCGTTAAAATCGTGCGGGAAGTTTTTCGCGAAATGCAGATTGACAAGAATTGCGAAAATGTCGAAAATGAAACACATGAAACCGTACGAACACAAAGTAAACTATTACGAGACAGATAAGATGGGCATTACCCATCATTCAAATTACATCAGATTTATGGAAGAAGCCCGCGTCGATTTTCTTGATCAGCTGGGCTGGAGCTTCATAAAGCTTGAGGAAAGCGGAGTGGCTAGTCCTGTTATGTCGGTAGAGGGCGTTTTCAAAAAATCGACGACTTTCCCGGATGTAATAAAGATTAATGTTACTATAGAAAAACTTTCGGCTTTGAAACTGATTTTCAACTATGAGTTCAAGGTAGGCGATGACGTTGTTTTCCTTGGAAAAAGTTCGCACTGCTTTTTGGACGAGACAGGGCGGCCTGTTATCTTGGAAAAACGTTTCCCGGAGTTTTACGCGGACTTAAAGCGCGAAGCCGAGGCGAACGGTTAGCGATGTGAAGGGCGCGTCAGCGTTGCCGCTTGCTAAACAATTATCAAGCGGCAATGAGCGTGAGCGCGAACCCGGAACGTAGCGACCGACGGTTGGACAACATGGACGTTGGACAACCGGCGGGAACCGCCATTTAAATAATAACAAAAAATTGCTTTTTCTCACCTTTATTATTATTTTAAGCTTATGAATTACGAACAAATGACGCTTAAGGTTCAGGATGCCTTACAAACTTCAACATCCTTGGCCCAGCAGAAAGATCACAGTGAAGTTGGAACAGAGCATCTTCTTATGGCGTTTCTTGACCAGGAAGACGGTATTGTTTCTCCTCTTGTGGAGCGTATAGGAGTTAAGCCCTCCGAACTGAAGGAAGAAACAGCAGAGTTGCTTGATACATATCCGGTTGTTCACGGAAACGCGCAGATGACGCTTTCTGGCGAGCTTCAGAAAATCCTTGCGAAAGCTGAAAAGGAGATGAATGCGTTCAAGGACGAGTATCTGTCCGTGGAGCATATTTTCCTTGCGATGGCTGACAGCGAGGGGCGTACTGGAGAAATGCTAAAAAAGCATGGGATTAACCGGAATGCCATAATGAAGGCTTTGAAAGAGGTTCGCGGAAACCAGAGGGTAACGAATCAGGATCCGGAAAGCACGATGCGCTCGCTTGATAAG
>JAIKVO010000175.1 GCA_024685655.1 Treponemataceae bacterium | reverse complement strand
TTCCTTGGGCTTGAAAAATACTCGCCTTACATAAACAGATGCTTCGACTCATCCAACATCAAGTCGGGCATATATGTCTCATCTGTCATAATAGTTCTTGAAGTATTTATGATTATTATGACGATAATTCGGCAGCAGTTCGATACTACACGCCGCTCGGCAGAATGGTTCGCTCAGCATATCTCTCAATACATACTTCTACTCGCCATTGCACTTGCTCTTTTCATCTATTCTTTCCGGCACGTAAAAAAACTCAGCACAAGCCGAATAAAATGGGAGATAATCCGCTATCTTTTTTCCGCCGTGGCAATTCTTTTCGGCATATACATATCGTTCTTGGACTATGGAAAGGGCGAGCAATTTGTCACGCTTATGACGATGACTATCCTGATTTTCTGCTTTATCGTCTGGCGGCCAATTTTCACCATGCTTTTCATGTTTTCGACATACGCAGTTTTCTATTTCCTGTGCGAGTTGGTAAAACCCACGACCTATGCTACAAGAGTCAATCTCACCATCGTGCTGATTGTCCTGCTTATGAGCGCAATAAACTCATTCCATCAAAAACTGAAAGAAGCGCAGAAAGACGAAAAACTGGAGGATGCGCACAATGTTCTGCTTAAGCTTTCCATCAGCGATGAAGTCACAGGAATTGCGAACATGCACTATTTCCGCAGTCAGGCACTCGATCTTATCCATAACAAAAACGTGGAACCCAAAAGCCTTGTGTTCCTTTTTCTTGATATAGAGAATTTTAAATTTCTGAACGAAAAATACGGATTTTGGGAAGGCAACAACTTTCTGAAGCTTTTTGCGGACAATTTGAATGAAGTGTTCAAAGACTCTGTGGTTGCGCATTTCTCGAATGACAACTTTGTCGTACTCACAAAACATGATTCGGTTGAGGAAAAACTTGAACTCGTGTACAAAAAACTTGCAGAAATGGATTACGATTTGCGGCTTAACCTGAAAGTCGGCGGCTATATTCCAGAGGACAGGGAATGTCCGCCTGTCATAGCTTGTGACCGTGCGCGCTATGCCTGCTACACGATAAAAAAGCATTTCAACAAGAATTACTGCGAGTATGACGATTCAATGGCGAGTGATTTCAAAAAGAAGCAGTACATAATAAACAATATAGACAATGCCATAAAGAACGAGTATATAAAGATTTATTATCAACCAGTAATTAATGCTCGGAACGGAAAAATGTGCGGAGTTGAAGCTCTTGCGCGGTGGGATGATCCGACGATAGGCTTTCTTTCACCCGGAGATTTTATCCAGACGCTTGAGGAATATCACCAGATTCACAAACTTGATATGTATGTCGTTGAGACTGTCTGCAAAATGCTTACAAAAGTGAAACAGACTGATTTTCCGCTTTTGCCTGTATCGCTTAATTTCTCGCGTCTCGATTTTGATTCGATTAACCTTGCCGAGGAAGTTGAGAACTGCCTGCAAAAGTACGATATCGACAAAAAATGTATCCACATAGAAATAACTGAAAGCACGCTCTCGCAGAACGATGCTCGGCTTAAATCTGCGTTTTCGCGGTTCCGAAACTCCGGTTACGCGCTGTGGCTTGACGACTTTGGTTCAGGATATTCCGGGCTCAACGTCCTTAAGGAATACGATTTCGATGTCATGAAAATTGACATGAAATTTTTGGAGAATTTCTCGGAGAACCCCAAGGCGCACCGCATTCTGCGCAATGTCATTTCGCTTGCGAAAGAGCTTGGAATGAAGACTCTCACGGAGGGCGTTGAGACAGAGGAAGCGTACCAATTCCTTAAAAATGCCGGCTGTGAGCAGCTGCAGGGCTATCTGTTCGGTAAACCAATGCCAGATACCGAAATCTACAAGAAAGTAATGGACGGCACATACCAGCTCGATATTTAGAAATAGCGTAGAGATAGCAGGGGGAAGTCTCCCCCTACGCCTCCAGACACAAGTCGCTACACAAGTGACAAAGCAAGCTTTGTCACTTGTTCCGCTTTGTTGGTCTTCGGCTACCCCTACTACGGGGACACCCCGTAACGCCCCGAAAAGTCGTCGCTTGCGAGTTTAATACATTTTACTCTACGACCTTGTATCCTGCTTCTTCCACCGCTTTTCGTAGCGTTGCGTCGTCAATTGTTGCAGACAGCGTCACAACTGCGTTTCCTTTTTCGTGGCTCGCAACAGCTGATTCAACGCCCTGAATCGCTTCCAACGCTTTTTTTACGTGCATCTCGCAGTGACTGCACATCATGCCTTCAATTTTTAGTGTTTTTTCGCTCATTGTAGTTGTCTCCTTATCAGTTTTGTCTGTTATATTGCTTCCCGCGCCAAGCTGTGTTGAGTTTGCCGCGTCTTTGTCGTGTATCGCCGCGCCAGATGAGTTTTTAGTCGCGCTGGGCTTATGCATCTTGAACAAATTCAGCCTCAGTGCGTTCGTAACGACACAGAAACTTGAAAGGCTCATCGCCGCCGCGCCGAACATCGGGTTCAAGTGCCACCCGAAAAGTTGTACGAACGCGCCTGCTGCAAGCGGTATGCCTATTATATTATAGAAAAACGCCCAAAACAAGTTTTGGTGAATGTTCCGAACAGTGGCGCGGCTCAGCCGGATAAGAGCCGGAACGTCAGCAAGACTGTTTTTCATCAGCACGATGTCCGCCGCATCAACAGCAACGTCCGCACCGGCTCCTATGGCGACCCCTGTGTCCGCGCGCGTAAGAGAAGGCGCATCGTTAATGCCGTCGCCGACCATGCACACTTTGCCTTTTTCTTTAAGCTGGCGTATTACGCTTTCCTTTCCATCGGGCAAAACTCCTGCAATTACTTCATCAACCCCGGCTTGTGCTCCAATCGCTTTTGCGGTGCGCTCGTTATCGCCTGTAAGCATTACGACATGAAGCCCCATTTCTTTCATTTCGCGGATAGCAGCAGGACTGTCCTCTTTTATAACATCGGCAACTGCAATTATGCCAAGGAGCGCACCGTCTTTTGCGAAGAAAAGCGGCGTTTTCCCTTGTGCCGATAGCTTTTCAGCGGTTTCTTCCGCATGGTCGGCGTCGGTAGCATTTTCCCTTATGAAAGCCAGGTTTCCTCCAGCGAGCTTTTTCCCGGCGACCGAAGCCGTAAGCCCGTTTCCGGGGTGAATCTTAAAATCAGCACAATCCTCGGCGGTAATGCCAAGTTCCTGCGCTTTTTTCACAACGGCTTTCGCAAGCGGATGCTCGCTTTTCTTTTCGAGCGAGTACGCAGCTGCCAGCAGCTTTTTTTGTGCACCGGAAAGTGCGGCTTTGCCGGAATCAGCGTTTGAGCCATCAGC
>JAIKVO010000148.1 GCA_024685655.1 Treponemataceae bacterium | reverse complement strand
TCCCCCTGTTATGCTTCGTAAGTTCTATGACAAAATCCTGATTGTCTTTATCAGATGCGTACAAGAAGAATTTACCCCATATTTCCGCAGGTGTCAATGAAGCAATGTCATCGGGGAGCTTTGCGATTTTAGGCAGTTCCATGAAAATAACGTTCAGTGTCCGGGAGATTACGCGGCCAGTCTCGTTGCGTAGGCAGTAGTAGTTCACGCAGTTTTTTTCTTCTGGATCAAAGACGAAGTTTAAAACCGAAATCTGGAAGACTTGCGGAATATCTTGCCATTTAAGGCCTTTGGGCGTATAGTGGTTCAGAACGTGCGCCGTGTGGTACTCGGCACGTTTTCCGTAATCGCCCTGACTGTTGCTGCCCTGCATTTCCACGTTCGCAATTTTGCCGTCGATTTTGCAGTTGATGTCGAATTCCGACTGCTTGTCACCGACGGCTTCCCCGACAAGCTCGTTTGGCTGCAGGACAACATCGGTAACAGTTTTCTCAAGGATGTCGGAGAGAAAGCTGGTAAGTGCCTGATGCGCTTCGGGTGATTCTGTGGTGAAGAGAATCTTGAAGATGGGGTCGGCGCACGGGTTCAAGAGAGCCGTCGGTGACGGACGTAAAGTTTGAGCCATAAAAACTCCTATAAATAATTTTTTTACATATTATTATTTGACAATGCGAATGAGTTTTTGACACTTTTGCTAGAAAAAAAGAAGATTTTTTTTGTGTAAGAATGATTTGTAGGGGAGATGAAAACTCGATAGTGCGGCTGCGAATGCAGCCGCACTTCGGGCAGGGGGTGTAGGGGCGCGGACTTGGAACGAGCGCGAATGCGCGAACTTTCAAGCCGCGTTGCGGAGTGAGCTTGCGAACGCAGCAATGAAGGCGGATGCCGGAACCCCGAAACACCCGGTGGCGGCTTTTAGCCGCCAGCCCGCCATATTGTTTTCCTTTACCAAAAAATATGATATAAATTAATTGTGAATATCCTTAATAAGCTTAAAGAAACTTCGATATCTGTAATTCCTGTTATGGCGATTGTGCTTGTGCTTGGGCTAACCGCAGTTCCTATGGGCGGAATTATGCTAGGACGTTTTGTTTTCGGCGGATTCTTGCTCATTATTGGGCTTACGATTTTCCTTCTGGGTGTTGATTTGGGCATTCAGCCTATGGGCGAGCGATGCGGCGCTGAACTTACGAAAAAAAGGAATCTCGTGTTGCTTGTAGGAGTGGCTTTTGTTATCGGCTTTATGGTTACGGTGGCAGAGCCTGACATTCAGGTTTTTGGCGATCAGGTAAAAAATGTTTTCAGCAATGTGGATAAGCTCGTTCTTGTCGTGATCATCGCGGTAGGTGTGGGACTTTTTGTTATGGTAGGGCTTTTGCGTACTGTTCTTCATTTTTCGCTAAAACTGACACTGCTCGTTGCATATATAGTGATGTTCGTTATTGCGCTTTTCGTGCCGAACGAATTTGTTGGCGTTGCGTTCGATTCTGGAGGCGCGACAACGGGGCCTATGACAGTTCCGTTTATTCTTGCGCTTGGTTTGGGCGTTTCTACTGTGCGTTCCGATGATAAGAGCAGCTTTGGTCTTACGGGTATTACTTCCGTGGGGCCTGTGCTTGCGGTTCTTGTGTATTCTCTTGTGATTGCCGGGAGCGGGATTGGGGTTGATGGTGCGTCTGTGTCGGCTGTTGGTGCGGGCGTTGCTTCTGCGGCGGGTGAAACAGCGTCTGTCGCGAGTGAAATCGTGGGCGAAGTCACATCTGGAGTCGCGCAGGTTGCGATTGGTGCTGATGTCGCGCAGGTTGCAGGCGAAGTCGCATCTGGAGCTGCGCAGATTGGCGAAAGTCAAGGATTTTTTGCGCCTTTTACGAACGCCATGCCTGGAATCGTGCTTGAGTCGCTCCTTTCAATCTCGCCGCTTGTTATCATGCTTATTATTTTTCAGTTGACGCTCCTAAAAATGTCCGCACGTCAGATAATCAGGGTTATAATAGGTCTTGTGTACAGTTTTGTCGGGCTTTTGCTGTTCCTTTGCGGCGTCAACGGAGGTTTTATGCCTGCAGGAAAGGAGCTTGGCATGGCTCTTGGGCAAAAAGCCGCAACGCTGGGTGGCATCTGGTTCGTTCTGTTGATTTGCACGGGTCTTGTTCTTGGTGCAATAGTCGTTTGTGCTGAGCCGGCTGTTTGGGTTCTTACGGAGCAGGTTGAGCATGTTTCTGCTGGTACAATAAAACGCAAGGTTCTTCTTGTTTTCCTTGCTGCTGGAGCCGCCGCCGCCATTGGACTTTCTTTGTGGCGGGCGGTTGAAGGTTTCAGCCTGAAGTTTATCTTAATTCCGGGGTATATTGTCGCTATGCTGCTGATGATTTTCTCGCCGTCGCTTTTCACTGGTATTGCATTCGATTCCGGCGGCGTTGCTTCCGGTCCTATAACTTCGACTTTTGTGCTTTCATTCACTTTGGGTGCGGCAAAAAGTTCTGGCGGCTCAGCCGATGCTTTCGGAGTAATTGCGCTTGTAGCCATGATGCCGCTTATTGCAATACAGTTGTTAGGCATTATTTATGATAAGAAGAAGCACAAAAAGGAGGGCGGGAAGCATGAGTAAGTTGATTTGGTTATGTGATTTGCAATGTAAAAACGTCCTGACCATTAAAGGAGGCTCGTAAGATGCATAGACTGATTGTTTCCGTTGTTCCTAAAAACAGCGCAGAGATTGTGACGGCTGTCGCAAACAAGGCTGGATCTGCCGGCGGTTCTGTTTTGCTGGGGCGAGGTACTGCGTCCAACTCAATAATTCAGCTTTTGGGACTTGGCGACACTTCAAAAGAAATTGTGCTTACAATAGTCGAGAAAGGCATAGCTTCGGATGTTATGTCCGCAATCAGTGGTGCTGTCGCCGAGAAAAAGCATTTTGGGGTAATGTTTTCTGTCGCGGTTCCGTCATTTGTAAAAAGCGGAGAAGTGAACGGAAATGCGACCGAAAACGGAAATCCTGAAAAAAACAATAACAAGGGAGAAGATGATATGGCTGAGGCAGTAAATACAAAAGAAAACGCTTACGAGATGATAAATATAATCGTGAATAAGGGATATGCAGAAGATGCTATGGCTGCAGCCAGAAAAGCCGGTGCAGGCGGCGGTACAATCCTTTCTGCGCGTGGTACGGCAAAAGAGGGTGACGAGAAGTTTTTCGGTATGGAGATTGTTCCAGAAAAAGAAATGCTTATGATTCTCGTTACGGCTGATAAAAAAGACGCTGTTCTTGGCGCTGTAAAGGCTTTGCCATGCTTTGAGAAAGCAGGAAGCGGCATTATTTTCTGTAGCGATGTCGAAAGCTTTTCTGTTTTGGGAAAATAGCGTGTAAAACTGGCGATGCAGCCGCCACGAGAAACCGCACGAAACGGCGCAAAGGCCGCGCGCGAAACGCAAACCCGCAGGCTGTTTAGGCGCATTTGCAAAAAAAAACGCACAAAACTGTGCGTAAAAACGGGTCCAGAGGGACTCGAACCCCCTACCTACTGCTTAGAAGGCAGTTGCTCTATCCAGATGAGCTATGAACCCATGAATATATGGGATTCTACAAATCATCGCAAAAAAAGTCAATCTATCTGCTGCTGATAGTTGATTTTTTTGCTTGCTGATTCATTGTGTTACCTGTATAATACAATATCATGTCTGAAAAGATAATATCATTGATAAAAAGTGATACTCAAGAGAAAAAAGCAAGTCAGCAGGTTGAGAAAAAAGCTACATGGCTTATTTTTACGATCGGGAATCAGGCAGATGGAAAAAATCTTTATGCGATTCCGTCTGGATATGTAAAAGAAATCTTGCGTGATGCGACTATTTTCCCTCTTCCATTTGTTCCTCCGTATGTAAACGGTATTCTGAACCGTTACGGTGATCCTTATGTTGTGATCGATACCGCTGTTATGGAAGGAAAAGAAGCTCAAAAATCGGTTCTTTTTATCGTGCTGAATGATGAAAGCCATACATGCTTCCGTATAACCGATGTAAAAGAATTCTTTACTGCGTCAGAAAATGCTGTCGTTCGTTTTTCGGAGCCGGATACTTCTGAGTTTTACGAAGGAACGCTCAACGTAAACGGAAAAGATGTTTTTGTTCTGAAAGTTCAGGCTATAATGGAAAAAGTAGGAAAAGAAATTGCATCGAGCTGAAAACTTTATTTGCATTTCATACCCCAAAATTGATTTCCTGATACCCGGTGATTTTGTAATTTCAGCAGTTAGTATAAGCGATTTAGATTCAAGTTTGTTACACGATCAGACGGCAGGCATTTTCGACTTTGATGAAATAGCAGGGGCGTTCTCTCAATTGCCACGAGAGGCAAACATAAAGACCATGATCCTGTTGAAAGGAGAGGATGACATTCCTCAGTCTGTTGTCACTGCTCAAGAATGTAAAGTATGCACTGTTCCACTTGATGAGTTTTCTTTGTTCACTGATTTTTATGCCTCTAGTTTTAAGGAATTCGGGCTTCTTGCTTGCATTCTTAAAAAAAACAGAATTGGATTATTAATTGATATAAAAAAAATTATGGAATATTTACAAAACAGTTCAGTGAATGCTGAAGAATGTTTCGGAGGTGTTCGTTGATTCGTATTTTGGTTGCTGATTCTTCAGCAGTAATTCGTCAGATTTTAAAAGAGATAATACAGAAAACAAAAAAACTAGAATGGCTTGGAGAGGCTATTTCTTTCCCGGATATGAAAGAGTCAATCGCAAAGCTTAAGCCCGATTTTATAATCGCGGGAAATCAGCTTTTCGAGAATGAGAAAGAAAATGTCCGTGATGATTTTTTTGTTTCTGCGAATATTCCTTCCATCTTTTTTTATACTAAAGGCGATAATGATATTCCGGTCATCAACAATATCAAATTCGTTGAAAAACCGGAGTTTATGAATTTTTCAGCACAAAAAGAAGCGGAGTATGCCCTGTATTTGGAGCAGCTCGTTTATGATGTAAAATCTGCGGTGCTGTTCAAAAATCATCTTGGCGCAAATTCTTCAGCGACGCCGACAATCAACAGAGATGGAAGTATTTCTACGTTTTTGAAAGATGTCTCAAAAGATTACGCGAAACGTAATTTTATGGCTGTTCTTGTCGGAGTTTCAACAGGCGGTCCGGCTGCTCTTCAAAAGCTGTTAAAGGGGGTTGGTACGGATTTCCCCTTGCCGATATTTATAACACAGCATATAGATTCGTTTTTTGACAAAAACCTTATAACTTGGCTTGGAAAAGAAACATCTGTTCCAGTTCATCTCGCTGAGGATCATACAAAACCAATTGCCGGTCATGTTTATTTCGCTCCTTCTGATGCCCATCTTACTTTTGAATTGGATATTGACGGTTTGATTGAAATTGCGCTTAGTCATGAGGCTCCGGTAAATTTTTTGCGGCCTGCTGTGGACAAAATGTTCGAGAGCGCCGCCAATGTAATGGGCGGAAACTGTGTAGCCGTTGTCCTTACTGGAATGGGAAGCGACGGAGCAAGAGAATGTCTTCGCCTGAAGAAACTTGGAGCATATACAATCGCGCAGGATGAGGAATCGTGTGTTATTTACGGAATGCCGAAAGCTGCGGTCGAGATTGGCGGAGTATGTGAGGAACTTCCTCTGGGGCAGATTGCGGAACGCTTGTGGAGTCTTGTTGAGAGAAGGAAAGGGAATATTGCATGAAAACAGATGGGAACGATGATTTAATCAGTCAAATAAGCTCAAAAATACTCTCTTTTTCCGGCATTTATGTTGCAAAATCGCAGATTCCGTCGCTTGTTTCGTTTTTGGAAAAGAAAGCTGCTTCGTGCGGAATGAGTCCGTGCCAGTATTGCGAGAATCTGCAGCCAGGCACTGAGGATTTTGATGAGGTTATAAATCTTGTTACGGTGAACGAGACATACTTTTTCCGCGAGGAAAAGCAGTTTGATTTTTTGAAAAACGAGGTTTTCCCGAAATTTGCCGGAAAAAACTTGACTATATGGACATGCTGCTGCTCTACTGGTGAGGAGCCTGTTTCCATTCTTGCGCTCGCGCTTTCTATGGGCGTGAATCTTACGCTTTATGCCTCTGATATTGACGATAACGCTCTTAAAATATTGAATCAGGGAAGCTGGTCTCTGTTTTCTTTGCGTACGGACGGACAGAAATACCACAATCTTTTGGAGCCGTATTCTAAAAAAACAGAGACGCAAATTGTCTTTGACCGTGATTTTATAAACCGCATTAACGTTTTTAAATTCAATCTTATACAAGATACGACTTTTCCGTTTTACGAGAATATTGATATCATCTTCATGCGAAACGTTTTTATCTATTTTGATAAGAAAACAAGAATCCATGTCACCGAAAAAATATCGGAAAGGCTTAAAAACGGCGGTTATCTTTTTTTCTCGATGAATGAAATAGGTTCGATCGACAGCACGGTTATTCCTTCGAGCCTTTACAAGACGAATTGGGAACAGGTTTACTACTTCACGAAAGGATTTAATGACCATAGAAAAGATTCTGTTACGGAAAGGGTGGCGCAAAAAAAGATAAAGGATGAAAAGCAAAAGCGAGAAGATATAAAGCGCGAGAATTTGCGTCGTGAAATTGAGAAAGCAAGAACCGATAAATCTGCTAATGTACATCAGCCTGATATCACAGTCCCCTCTGAATTTGACATAAAACGGACTTATGCTGACATCTGCAATGAAATAAACAGCGGCAATTTTACGAAGGCCAGGACGATTGCCCGTGCTGTAAGCGGAGCGAATTACAAAAAATACTCGTTTTTTTTGCAAGGCTACATCGAATATCATGCTGACAACAGGGCTGCTGCAGAAACCTTTTTTGCCTCTGCGGAAACTCTTTCTCCCGATTTTTGGCCGGCATTTTTTTATCATGGTATGGTTCTTCGCGATATGGCAAGAGAAGATCAGGCAATCGTGCGTTTTTTGAAATGCAAAGAGTTGCTTGAAAAGCCGGAAATTAAGACTTTGTATGATTTTACGCTGGACTCATTCAGCCCGTCGTATATCCTTTCGTTATGCGAAACATTTTCTGATAAAGCCAGGAGACGATAAATGAATCTTGATAAATCCATGTTTATAACAGATTATATTTCGGAAGCCCGAGAAATTCTCGATTCTTTGGATGATATTGCGGTTCTGGCGATTAAGGAGAAAAGAAATTTCAGCTATTTGGAAGAGATTCTGCGTCTTCTTCACACGCTTAAAGGCTCTTCAAGAATGATGGAGTATATCCAGATAGAGAAAGTGATGAATCATCTGGAGAACATATTCAAAAATATCCAAAGCAATCAGACAGAAATCTCGAATAAAGTGATTCAGCTTTTGCTCGGTATTCTGACCGTGATGCATAAAGTAATTGACGAAATTGAAAGCGGGTCGGACGGAACTTTTGCCGAGTATGACGAGATTATAAAAAACATAGACAAGGCGATGGAAGACGAGGATTTTACGACAGATTTCTCTGAGGTTGAGAAGCCTTCTGAAACGACAGCGCCAACTGATGCCGCGAACACTGCCGCAGATTCTTCAGACCTTTTCCATGATTCGCAGACGATTAAAATTCATGTTTCAGAAGTAGACGCAATATTGCAGTCCTTGGATAAGCTCATAATGCGTCAGATAAAACTCAGGAAAGAAATTGAGTTTTTGAAGAAAAGCGGCAATTCATCGGAATTCCAGTCATATCAGGAGCTTTCTGAGAATATCTCGGTTTTGGAAAAACAAAGCGTGGATATACAGAAAAGTATCATTGCGTTGCGGATGCTTCCTTTTGATATGATTCTGCGCCCGATACGCCGCTCTGTTGTCTCGGAGGCTTTGAAAACCGGCAAGAATATTGAATTCGATATTCCTCAGTCTGAAATTGCGATCGACAAGTTCATCCTTGAGAAACTGCCTGCAATACTGATTCACCTTGTGCGAAACTCAATCGACCACGGTATTGAGTCTCCTGAAGAGCGGGCAAAGCTCGGAAAACCAGAAAAAGGCAAAATATCAGTTTCCGTAAGCCAGGTTTCGAACAGGATTTTTATAACCGTAAAAGACGACGGACACGGAATTGATTACGAAAAAATACGGGCTAAGGCTTTCCGTCTTTTCCCGGAGCGAATAAACGAAATTATGACGGCTGAGCATAATGATCTTTTGCAATACATTTTTGCGTCGGGTTTTTCCACGAAAGATGTCCAGACTGATCTTTCGGGGCGCGGAATCGGGCTTGATGTAGTGCGCACGGAAATGGATAAGCTAAAAGGTAAGATTTCTGTAAGTTCCGAGCTTAACAAAGGAACGACTTTTGAGCTTTCGCTTCCGGCTTCGCTTGCGACGCAGGACGGGCTTTTCGTTTCTGTTTCGGACAACTCGTATCTTATACTTTCTCACTACATCAAGGAAATACTTACCGTTCAAAAAGATGATTTCCTTCAATTGCAGCATGGCCCTGTCCTTAATGTTCACAATGAGCTTATTCCAGTTTTTGACTTTGATATAATAAATCCGAATTCTGCGAAACATACAGGCATAAAAAACGAATTCTCGGTTATCGTGCTTGAGTACCTAAACCGCAAAATAAGCGTCATCGTTGATAAAGTGCTTCATTACGGAACTGTTGTTATTAAGCCGGTCCCGCCAATATTAAAGGACTTCAATGCCTTGCAGGGTGTGGTTTTTGACGAGAATTACAGAATTATACCAGTCCTGAATATTCCAGATACGATGAAACGCTTCAAGGTTATAAACGTTTACGATGCAAAGAATCTTGAAGTGCGGAAAATGCCTAAAATCCATTCGATTCTTGTCGTTGATGATTCTCATGCGACCCGTCATATTGAGCAGATTATCCTTGAGGCAGAAAACTACAACGTGGCTACGGCTGTCGATGGAATTGATGCTCTTGAGAAAATGAAACAGCACAAGTTTGACCTTGTTGTGACTGACGTTAAAATGCCAAGGATGGACGGTTTCGTTCTTCTTCATAATATGCGCCACAAAGAAGAGCTCAAGGACATTCCTGTAATCATGGTTTCATCCGTGTTTGAGAACGACACTCTTGACCGCGTGAAAAATCTTGGCGGACAGGGCTATATCGTGAAATCTGATTTTGAGCGCGAAAATCTGACAGCAAAAGTGAAGGAGCTGTTGCATGAGTAAAAAACAGCGTATTTATGTCGCAGAGCAGTCACGCATTCTTTCAAAATTGATTTCCAAAGAACTTTGTGCCAGAGAATACGATGTTCAGATTTTCGCGGACGGACTTTCCGCTTTAAGACAAATCGTAAGCGAAACGCCTGATCTGATTATAGCAGACAGGTGCCTTCCGAAAATTGACGGAATGCAGCTTTGCGAAATCTTAAAAGACGGCTCTTCAAAAAGTTCTGTTCCTTTTGTTTTAATTTCGACGGATGAAAAAATCTTTGATTTTTGGAATACTGCTACAAGCGCGAACAAGACACTGTCAATATCAACTGAAAATTTTGAAAGCCTTTTCGATGCAGTCACCGAGCTTTTGGCAGGTGACTATATTGATGCAGATTCTTTTTTTGAGGATGAGCAAGTTGCTGTTTCGGAAAAAGAAACGGAATCTGGTTCCGGCATAGAAAATGAACCAGTTCACGGCAAATCATCAGTTTCAAAAAGCAAAACGTCATCTTCAAAAAAGCTTTCAAACGCAGTCTCAACATCAGATGAAGAGAAAATGACTTCTTGGATTGTGAGCGCAATGGACAGAACTTCCTCGTTTTTACAGATGACGAATAACGTTATAAAACTGTATTCCCATGTAAAAGATACAGATGTGCTCGTAGAGAAGCTTTTTTCCATAATCTACGATGCTTGTAATTACGATGCCATAACGCTGATTTTAGACAGTCAGAATGCAATAGTTTACAGAGCTGGAACTGATGTTCTGGATCCAGGGCTTTCTGATGAATTCTGGAATATCTGCAAAACATCGTACGAGCACCAGGCAAAGAAAAATCATACGATAACTTACGAGCTGAAAGAAATCTCAGGAATAGTTCTAAACAATGCCGCTGTTTCATCTTCCGATACGGAAGTGAGTTCGGACGAAGCTTTGGACGCGGAGGAACTAACAGAGAATTGTAGCGAATTACAGCCAGAAGGCTGCAATAAACTGAAATCTTACTATGATTTTGTGCTTTGCGCTGAAAACGAGAATGAATTTGTTGGAACCTTGCATCTGGCTTCTTCAAAGAAAAAGCTTTTTACGTATAAGGTTCAATCCTCTATAGAATATATTCTGCCTCCGCTCGCGCATATGCTGCAGCAATCAGTCAGATATTCTGCTGTCACTTTAATGGAAAGCAAGCTCCGTTCTGCTTTTTTGAAATTTGTTCCGCCTCAGGTTATTGATGATATGCTCAGTTCCAATACGAACAGGCAACAGACAAACAACAACGAGAAGAGAAATGTCGTAATACTGATGAGCGACATAAGGAATTTCACTTCCATAAGCGAAGTTAATACGCCAGAGGATGTAGTTAATTTTTTGAACACGTATTTTACCGCGATGGTGAATATTGTTAAGAAGTACGGTGGAACAGTAGATAAATTTATGGGAGATGCTTTGATGGTTCTGTTCGGCGCTCCCATCAGCTATATGGATAATGCGAAGCGTGCTGTCTGCGCCGCCATAGAGATGTATTCGCAGCTGAAACAGATACAGTACGGGCAGCTTAAATTCCCCGAAGGAACAAAGCTCGATATAGGAATCGGGATTCACTACGGCGACGTAATCGTGGGCAACATAGGCAGCGAGGACAAAACTGACTACACCGTTATCGGTGATACAGTAAACCTTGCGTCTCGTCTTGAAGGGCTCACGAAGTTATACGGCGCAAAAATCCTTATTTCTCAGACAGTGAAGAACGAACTGGACTCTTCTGTGAATTTCATGCTTCTTGATTCCGTAAAAGTTATGGGCAAAAAAGAGAGCGTGCAAATTTACCGGGTTGATGAGAAACCTCTTCCCGAAGAATACATTCAGATTTATGAGAAAGGATTTAAGGCTTACAGCGAGGGTACATTCAGCCTTGCCGTTCCTTATTTTGAAAAAGCTCTTACAATTATGCCGGAAGACAGAGCTGCCAGACTTATGTTGGACCGATGTGCCAATTTTGCTGTAAATAAACCGGAAACCTGGGATGGTGCTATTGCTCTTACTTCTAAATAAAGAATTACTATGTTTTTAGCCGATAATCTAAGTAACGGACTGTAAGAATATAACAGAAAGTGAGGTATATATGAAGCTGACGGATTTTGCCGAGTTGTTGAAAAAGAGAAAAGAAGGTGTTTCTCTAAGTGGAAGAAGCTTTGCCAATGAGCTTTTTTCACGTCTTTTTGTTCCCAGCATGATTATCTGGATCGCGACGATTACCTTATGTATTTTGTTGGGGAATATTCCTGCTTCGGGCATGTTGGTCGCAATTTGTTCCGGTTTGTTTTTCTGTTTGTTTATTTATTTCTGGCTTGTATGGATAGGAGATTTGTTCGCTTGCAATTCTATTGGCGAGAATATTGCTGAAATCGATATTTATGAATCAACGATACGCGAAAGAACAAAATTAGTGAAGCAGCTTTTGAGTTTGCCCACGACGTTAGGAATCATCAGTTTCTTGCTTTTTCTTGTCTGTGGCGCGATTTGGTTATTAGTTATCGCTAATGATTCTGATATGGATACCAATTCCATAGTTTTATGCGTGCTGAATATATATCTTGGTGGTTATTTTTGTGCTGTTTATTTGATTACAGGACCTTTACAGAAAAATTGTTCCAATTATGCAAGTAAGATAATTGAGAAAGGCGTATCAAAAGCGGAAATAGAAAAGAAGCATTCTTTCGGAATAAGCTCCAAGCTAATGGCTATTATTAATATCTTTGTTCCTATCATTTTTATAGGTGTGCTTTTCTTTATTTTTGCAGGACGTGTATCTGAGTACGGAATGTCTGACGGGGTGTTTGTTAAGAGCCTTATTGTAATCGGTATTGAATGTGCTGTCTTTTATCTGGTGTTTGTGCGTTTGGTTTTCAACAAGATGCTGCTTTCCGTTCACAACATGAGACATCAGCTGAGCGGAATGAACAAAGAAAACCTTCACAAAGTTGAATTTGAAAAAACCGACCTTTCGAATGAGTTCATGTACAATGTGTATTTGATTAATACGATCGTAGGAATTTTACAGAAAATATTGAAGGAAAGCCAGAAAATCAGTATGGACGTAATTGAGTCCAGCAACGAGCTTTCTGTTATTTCCCGTGAGACAGCCGTTACTTCACTGGAGCAGAATTCTGGAATTAAGGAACTTCTTTCCGCGATGAAAGAGACAGATGCGCTCTCGAAAAATATTTCTGAGAAAATCGGAGAGGTTTCTATTGTCGCGAAAAAAACGACGGAAAATATCGTGGACGGCTTTGGTATTCTTAGGCAGAATATGAACAAGCTTGAAGAAATAAGATCGGCGAATGATATTACGGTCGAGGGAATTAAGAACCTTACGGAAAAAATCTCAGGCATCAACGACATTGCTCGGATTATTAACGGAATTGCGGATCAGACGAACATAATCGCGTTCAACGCTGAGCTTGAAGCTTCTAGCGCCGGGGATGTCGGCGAGAATTTCTCGCTTGTAGCTAACGAGATTCGCCGTCTTACAAACAGCACGATTCAGTCAACGGAGGAAATACGCAAACGTATCATAGAAATTCAGCATTCCTCTGATGATCTTTTGCTTGCTTCCCAGAACGGCACAAAAAAGATTTTGGACGGAAATAAGATTATAAACGCGCTTAACTCACGTTTTGAGGAGCTTAAAAAATCTTCAGAAAGCATGGATTATGCTTCCGAGGATATAAAAAAGATTATTGAGCAGCAGACGGCTTCTTTTGCTCAGATTGTAATTACGCTGCAGCAGATAGCGCAGACGACAGAATCGTTCTCAAGCTCAACTCAGAAAATCAGCGATTCTGCTCAGAATTTGTGTACTATTTCTGACAGTCTTAAGAAATTACAGCCAGAAGAATAAAATTGGGATTTCGGACATATCAAATCAACGAGGTGGAATAATGAAAACGAACGAAAAAGACGGAACACTGCCATTTGAGAAAGAAATATTAAGAGCAAGTATGCTGCCGAACATATCCTGCGGAATTGTTATGCTGATTTATTCGATATTTATTTTGAATCTTGATATAAAAACTCATTATTTCGTGATATTCAGTATACTTACAATAATTGTAGTGGCTCAATTCTTGATATCTCCTATTGTGAATCATATCGTAATGGGGAAAGTCTCAAAAAAGATTGAGGATTATTTGTCGAAAGGTATGGATATCGAGACCAGAACAGATCTTTTCAGGATGATTCATAAGATGCCGGCTAAGAAACAAATTGAGACAGCTAGTTTCTTCGTCGTCAGCGCAATATTTTTGACTTGCACATATCATTTCTTATATCACATGAGTATTATTCTTAATGCGGTAAATTTCTTGGCGATGCTTCTTGGTGCTTATGTCGCTTCTCTTTTCGCGCTTTCTTACAGCCGCTCTATCTGTACGAAATATGCATGCCGTCTTGTTGAGGACGGAATCGATGAGAAAATTCTCAAAGAAAGATTTTATTTCGGAACGTCTTACCAGAAATCGTTTTCATTCTACGGCTCGATACCTGTTATTTGGGGCATCATTCTTACGATGGCACTTTTTTATGTTTACTATTATAACAACGTGCCTGGTGAATCTGGATTCCTTCCTGCGGTAAACGGTGAATACGGATTTATTCCCTCGCAGTTCATGCGAATTGGAATTGTTCTTTTTATAAACATTTTGATCGGCAGTCTTTCGGTATATTTCTTTTTGAAAAGCATTATGGCCTCTTCTGACAAATTGCAGGCATCGATGCATCATATAATCAAGAACGATATTTTTACTGTAGATTTGGTTGCCACGGATTTTGAGAACGAAGTTTCGTACAACATGTACCTTCTGAATAAAATAGTGCTTCTTTTCCGTTCTATTCTTGATGATATCCGCGAGATAGGAAAAACGATGGTCGTTCCTATTGGCGAGCTTTCTGAAATATCGCAGTCAACTGCATCGACCGCGCTGGAGCAGTCTACCGGTGTAAAAGAGATTCTTGCCACTATGGAAGACACAGACCGCCAGACACGCAATATCGTGGAGAAAATTGCGGATGTTACCGACATTGCCGAAATTACGGAGAAAAACGTAAAATCAGGATTTAAGACGTTACAGTCGAACCTTGATAAAATGGCAGATATTACAGAGGCTAACGTTTCCACGATTTCTGGAATACGCGAACTTGGCGAGAAAATTGGAAGTATCTGGGATATCGTAAAAATCATAAACGATATTGCGGATCAAACCCGAATAATTGCGTTCAATGCCGAGTTGGAGGCTTCCAGCGCGGGCGAGAGCGGAAGAAACTTCCATATCGTTGCGAATGAAGTGCGCCGTCTTGCGGCGGGTATTACTAACTCCGTCGATCAGATTAAGGAAAGAATTACAGAAATCCAGCATTCGTCCGATAACCTGATAATTACGTCCGAATCTGGAACAGAGAAAATCCGCGAAGGTCTGGAACTTTCCGAAAAGCTTAAGGAAAAATTCAACGATATACAGAGCTCTTCTGAGATTACCGTTGAGTCTGCAAATCAGATCAAAGATATAATCAGCCAGCAGTCCGTTGCTTTTGACCAGATTGTTGCGACAGTCCGCCAGATTTCTTCTGGAATAGAGAATTTCTCCGCCTCTACAGACACTGTGAACAACACGGCTCAGAAACTGAAGGAAGCCGCCAACTCGCTGGAGAATCTTCACACTATGATTATCTCCGAGACCGAATAAGTATGAACGCACGGATGGGGCATCTTCTGCCAGACACAATTCATGTCTGGTTTGGAATGCCCCTTCTTAGTTCTGGAATGCCACTTCTGGGTACCCTTCGAACGAATTAAAAAAAAATCTCCGACAACTGCAACAAAATCTATTAATCCCGGCTCTAATAAGTATCAATTAAAAAGACAAAATTAATGTTTTTGTCAAATAAATAAAAATATAGAATTCCGTTTTTTTATCTGCTGTTTCATATATGTACGCATCGAAAAATCGGATTTCGTACTGCGAGGTTCGTATGGAGACAATTAAAGATTTAGGTTCATATACATTTCCGGCTCTTTTAGAGAATTCGGTAAAGAAATTCGGGGACAGACCAGCTTTAGCACTTGTGGGCAAGGAGCCTTTTACGTACAAACAGGTTGCAGAGGAAGTCCGCTCTGTAGGAAAAATGCTTACTGGGCTAGGTCTTAGATCTGGTTGCAAAGTCGCGGTTCTTGGAACTGGCCGTCCTGAATGGGGCATTTCCTACCTTGGCATTGTATGTCACGGAATGATTGCCGTTCCTTTGCTTCCAGATTTCAGCGAGGCGGAGCTATCGTCAATAATAAAGCATTGCGGTGTTGATGCAGTCATTGTAGAAGGCCGGCTTTACGCGAAACTGGCTAGTCTGAAGGATGATATGCCGAATGCCGTTATCAGAATGGAAGATTTTACGGTGATTTCGTCCGAGCAAGGAAAATGGAACGGATATACGCTTGCTGTTTTCGATGGATGCGAGGCTCCGGTTTGTTCTGTGAAAGAGGACGACACGGCTTCCTTAATATACACTTCCGGTACTACAGGTCGCTCAAAAGGTGTCGAGCTGACCCACAAAAATCTTGTTTGGACTTGTGTGCAGTGCCAGCATACTCATGAAGTCAAGAAAAATGACAGAACACTTTCTTTCCTGCCGCTTTCACACGTTTATGAATTTACGGTCGGATTTTCTATGCAGATTCTGAACGGCGCATGTGTCTATTATCTGGGAAAACCTCCTGTAGTAAGTGCTCTGCTTCCAGCTTTTTCTATTGTTAAGCCGACTATTGTGCTTTCTGTACCTCTTGTTATGGAGAAAATCTTCAAGAATAAAGTGCTTCCGACTCTTACAAGGACAGAGTTTATGAAATCTTTGTATAACAAGAAATTGACACGAAAGGTTCTTCATATGATAGCGGGCGCTTCTCTTAAAAAGACGTTTGGCGGTCATCTTGTGTTTTTCGGAATCGGTGGCGCGAAAGTAGATCCGAAAGTCGAGCAGTTCATGAAAGATGCGCATTTCCCGTATGCCATAGGTTACGGACTTACGGAAACTTCTCCGTTGATTGCATCAAGCGGCCCGAAAATAACGGAGCCGGGTTGTATAGGAGTTGTTATGCCCGGTGTTGAGGTGAAAATCAACAATCCTAATCCTCAGACTGGAGTAGGTGAGATTGTCGTAAAAGGCGAGAATGTCATGAAAGGGTATTATAAGGAACCTGAAATTACGGCAAATGTTTTCACTACATCAGAGGATACTGCCGGAGAAGGCTACCTTAAGACAGGGGACCTTGGAGTTTTTGAGAGCCACCACAAAAAGCCGTATCTTGTGCT
>JAIKVO010000136.1 GCA_024685655.1 Treponemataceae bacterium | reverse complement strand
CAAACCCCATCTTCAATAAATCCACATCACCCGGGCAAAATTCAAAATTTTCTAATTCCTCTTTACTAATCCACTTCATCTCCGATATTTCATCTTTGTTAAAATCAGGTTCGTCCTCTATTTCACCGTAATACGCGACTGTGATATGCATCAGATTATTCAGATACATTGCGCGAGAGCGCAGATGCTCCAACCGCTTTATGCTGCAATTAATTTCCTCTTTTACTTCTCGAATAACGCAGTCCTCAAAATCTTCGCCGAATTCAAGGTTGCCACCGATTACTTCCCATAAACCGGGAAAGTATTTTTTATTCATACTTCGTTTTGAAACTAGAATCTTTTTGTTTTCCTTGTCGATGGGTAAGAAAGCGCATCCGACCATCTGTATTTTATCTACCATTTTTCACACCTATATACATCGCATGTCCGCACATTTCGATAATTGATTTGTCAGCGGCGGTTGAATCAATCAGCCCTAGGATTTTTGAAAAGACACTCTTGTTTTTGAATTTGAAAATCACATCTTCCTTTTCGTAGCCAAAGCCGCGGATGGAACGGAGCAGTTGTTTTTCAAAACCGTTTGCGGTAAAGAGATTTTCAATCTCCTCGGAGGCAGGGTAGTAGCCTTCCTGAAAACCGTTGTCTGAAAGGTTTTTGAACTTGCCCGAATTAAAGCATTCTTCGAGCGTGTTGATATCAACCTGATCAGGACTCCAGCAAAATCTTTGCACAAGAGCAATGCTGCCAGACAAATGAGGAATAAAACTTGCAAAAACTTTTCCGCCTGTTTTAAGAACGCGCCGGATTTCTTTGATGCATTTTTCGCGCTCATCTTTTTCTGTCAGATGATAAAGCGGTCCGAAGAGCAGCACTACATCAAAAGAGTTATCCTTATAGCAGCTTAAGTCGGTCGCATTTACCTGGTCACAGGAAACAAGATTCTGGACTTTATCTTCTTCTTTCTGCTTTTTCGCCTGTGAAAGCAAAGTTTCCGAAAGATCAGCGAGAGTTACCTTATATCCCTTTTTTGCAAGAGGAAAAGAATATGCTCCGGCACCACCGCCAAGGTCGAGAATTGAGATTTCGCCATCAGATTTTGCGCTAGCACCATCAGCCGCAGCATCGGCTGCCATTTCCGCCGGATGCGGGAGATTTTTCTCCAAAATCCCCATAGTCATCAAAAACTCAAGTTTCCCGCTGTTGTCGTTTTGAAGCCTGTTCTTTTCATCAAACTTGCTGTAATAGTTTTTTATTTTTTCAAAGTCCGTCATAAATCATTCCGTTAAATCCATCAAATCATTCAGCGAATCTTCCGTTTCTGCGGGATTCCAATGCCCCTCAACACAAGTTTCCGGATTAATCTGCCGAATCTTGTCCGCAAGCTTTTCGCAAAGCGCCTCGTCTTTATTTCCAGTCTTGAACTGGCTGTATGTTGAGTCGCCTAGGAAAAGGATTTTGTCATCAACTATATAAACAAGCGTGGAATCATCGGTGTGAGGCGCTTCAGACTGCATGACCTGAACTTTGCAGCCACCAAGGTCAAGAGTCCTTTCGCCATTGAAAAGCATGTCCGCAAGCTTTACTATTACAGTGCGGTTTTCGGCGTATTCATTCCTGATGCTTCCGTCAAGCGCAAAAAACTCATCAGGACCATTCGTCTCGATTTTTTGCTTCCACTCTGCAAGATAGTTGTTCGTCTTTTCGTTCGCAAGGCACATACCGTTCACTGCATGCATCCCGAAAGTGTGATCCCAATGCCAGTGCGTAATGACCGTAAGTGAAGGAAGTGGCAAGCCCGCATCTTCCAATAGCGCATAAAACTCTTTTACATGAGCTTCGGAATGACCTGCGTCTATGGCAAGACTCCAGTTTTCCCCCTTAACATAGCCAAGGTTAGGACGATCTCTTTCTGATTCAAACGGCATGAACCAGACATGCTCTGATAACTTTTTAAGTTCCATTCTCACTCCCCTATTCGTCAGTCGCAAATCCGCTTTGCCAATGCGACATTCGTTTCTTCTGCAACGAATCCGTTTTTCTTGTAGAACTTGTAGGCTGGCGCGTTCGTGTCTGTTAACAGGAAAAGCTGCTTTATTCCAAGCTCTTTTATAGCCTTTTCTATTCCTGTGATAAAAAAAGTCCCTGCTCCTGCACCTTGCCGCTCGGTTTTTACGCAAAATTCATTGATTATATATTCCGTTCCCGAATACCAGTGCTTTACGTATCCCAAAGAAATACCTATCAGCTCGCCATCATCAAACAGTCCGTATGTCAAAGAATATCCCTGACCAATAAGGTCTGTTATGTACATATCAAGCTGATTTTTGTCCGACCAGTCATCATTCCATGGCTCTTTTGTAAAAACGCCGACAAACACGGATTTTATAGATTCTTTGTCCTCTAGGCTGAGCCTTTTCAGTTCAAGCATACTTCCTCCGATTGGCGCGCACCGAGGAGATTCCCCCCGATGCACGTGTTGTTACGCTTTTCTCCAGATTGTGCAGTGAGTGCCTTTTCCGTAGCCGATTTTCTTGTAGAACTCATCTTCGCCGCCTGTCATGTGCGTCGCACCAAGTGGTTTAAGCGTTCGGTAATGCTTTGTAAGCGCGGCGGCGGCAAGCCCTTTCCGGCGATGGTCAGGGTGCGTGCAAAGCGGCTCCATGTACGCGAGCTTGTTCTGCGGAACCCATGACGTGAGTGTTCGGGACGGCGCCGGCGAACTCGTCTTCGTTCTCGATCCCGTATTCCTGGCAGAGCTTCTGGAGCTCGCAGGAGCCGCTCCTGACGCACTGCAGGC
>JAIKVO010000133.1 GCA_024685655.1 Treponemataceae bacterium | reverse complement strand
CACCAATCCACGTTCGGCGGCAACCCGATAGCGTGTGCGGCAGGTCTTGCAGTGCTTAATGAACTTACGTCAGCAGATTTTTTGCAGAAAGTAGCGGAAAAAGGTGAGTATATCCGCAAGACCGTGCGCGGCTGGAACCTGCCGTGTGTGAAAGAAGTTCGTGGTCGCGGGCTTATGATTGGCATTGATGTGACGCAAGTTGCCGGCGACGTGCAGAAGAGGTGTCTGGCGGCGGCTCCGACGGGACTTTGTATCTCGACGGCGGGCCCGAATACGCTCAGGTTTTTGCCACCGCTTGTCATCACGAAAGACGAGATGGACGCAGGCCTCGTTGTGTTGAAGGATGTGCTTCAGCAAGCGTAAGTGTCGGGGCGGCACAAAACTGGGCGGTGCAAAAACTGGAATAATAAGGCGAGTCGTGTGAGACCTATGCCATACTGCGTTGCGACCGACTGCGATAGCAATTCTGGTTCTTATGCGGTACCTGCGCTGTTTCAAAAGCTGTCCGCAATCACCAAAAACGTACTGTGGTTGCGGACTGTCCATTTTGCGCGTGTCGTTATGTGCCGGAACGTACCGTTACAGCGCGAACTTGTTAAGTTCGTCAGAAATGTTCTGAACGGACTGCTGGTTCAGCTTCGCTTTGTCATTAATAACCTCGATAGAGTTCGAGAAGTTTTTCAGAATAACTGACGATTCTGCCATTGCTGTGTTTATCTGCCCGGAGAACTCGGCGACATCGTTCATATCGTTCTTGATTTCTTCTGTGTACTTTGCTTGGTTGATAATCAGATTGTTGACATCTTTTGTCTGTGCCGCAATCTTGTTTGAAGTCGAAAGAACTTCTTCCGTCTGCGCGGACTGAATGTCCATCGTCTTTGAGATGTTGTCAACGATATCAGACTGCTGCTCAATTTCCTGCTGAATCTTTTCGAACATCGCTTTCGTGTCTTTCATGTTCTTTGCGCCGTTATCAACGGCTGTCGTAATTTCGGTAATCAAATCCTTGATGCTCTTCGCATGGTGCTGTGTGTCCTCTGCAAGCTTTCGGATTTCGTCAGCGACGACGGAGAATCCTTTTCCTGACTCACCGGCGTGGGCTGCCTCGATTGCGGCGTTCATTGCGAGCAAGTTCGTCTGCGAGGCAACTTTCTGGATAACCTGAATGACCTCAATCATCTTTTTTGAGCTGTCGCTGACGTTGTTTATGACAAGTTCGGTCTGGTTTACTTCAACAGCACCTGTGGCGGATGATTCGGACAGTTCCTTTGAGAAAACCTGTGCCTGTTTTATAAGCTCGTTGATGTGCGTCGTGTTCTTTGCAATCTGCGAAATTGCCTCTGCGCTCCTGCCTTCGGATTGCGCCTGAATCTGCATGGTATTGGTGATTTTCGCCGCATCGTTGTTAAGTTTTGTGATGTTGGCTTTTGCCTCTTCCATGCGCTTGTCCTGCTGTTCGTTCTGCTTTTTGATTTCGTTGAAGCTAGCCACAATCTGGTTCATGTTTTCTGATGATGATTCTGTGATATTAAGCAAGTCAGCTGCGGTGTCGCCTACAGAGCCTGACTCGTTTTTAAGTGTTGTCAGCGAAACTTTTAGGAAGTCCATAAGCTTGTTCATCGAAGTCATTATAAGACCGAAGTCATCGAACGTTCCGATATTGATGCGAGTTACCAAATCGCCGTCTTTACGGAGTGAGTCTATCTGTGAAATTGTCTTTTTGAATCGGCTTCTGAGCTGGTTAAGGACGATTATACAAATCGGAAGAGATATGGCAGCGCTCAAGAACAACGCGTAAAGTGCTTTCGGTATGAAAACTTGCAATGTCCAGCCGTGTCTGACTGCGCTGTATCCCGAACAAAAAAGATGCCAACCCATGATGAGCATTGAGTTCAGCAGAATTCTGCTCAATTGGAACGTGAAACTGGAGTTTTTCATTCCGTCGGTGTTATGTATCTTGAGTTTCCGTAGGTGTTTGTTTGCAAGTGCGTTGAATCCCAGAGTTGAGTAGTGAATCGCAAGTATGGCGTAAAATATTACAAGGATAAAAATTACGATAATATCATCCCATGTGTATTTAAGCTTTCCTGTGAGCGTTTTTATTATGATTGTAGAACCGTTTCCGATAGGGTAGCCGCTCAATATCGAAACGATTGAGAGCGTGTTTATCCTGCCCAGGATTCTTTGTGCGTTCTTTTTCTCATCGTCAGTGAGAGGTCTGGTTTCTGCGGTTGTAACAAGTTTTGAAAGCGGCTTTATCATAAAATAGACGATTAAGGAGATGACGACGAAAATGCCGGCAGCTGGTCCGAATGATGAGGCAATGTTTGTTGCCCAGTCAATCCATGTGGAGCCTTTTATTTGTGTGACTTGAAAGGAAGAAAGAAGAGGAACTCCGATTATGGTCGATAGACCGAAACATAGTAAATAACAAGAAAATAAACTCATAACAAGATTTTAGCATGGAAGATTGAATTTGTCATTTTTAAATTTGAGATTTTTGTGATATTGTTTTTGCGACAATATGACAACATGATGGTCGGTCAGTGCGACTGTTCTGTGACATTGCGCAGTTGGAAAGTTGCCTGTCAGCTACGCAACGCTGTTCACTGAGCTAAAGGCTTGCAGAATCAGCGTTCTTGTTTAAGTATTTCGGCTGTCGTCTTTATGCCTGATTCCAGATTTTCTTCCAAGTCGTCTTCGAGCAGACTGAAAAAATCGATGCCGGTGCGTTTCTCGATTTCATCTACGGAACACATGAACTTTTCCGGGGATTCGTTCGTTTTTCCGTTCGGTACGATATACGCATAGGCAGTGACTGTATTTACTGAGCCAGAAGAAGAGGTTCCGCCGGAAGTTATGCCGCCTGAGTTTGTACCTTTATATGTGACTGCGAGCAAAACTTTGTAGTAGTATTCTGGAACGCTTACGTTGTTGGTTCCGATATGCGCGTATTGTGATGCAGGTTTTTCAAGCACCGGTCCCGTTATGACATACAAGCAGTCGCATCCGGCAGCAATCGCCCGTACGTCGTTCTCAAGATTGTTCCAAATTCCCCTATTAAAAGAAGGCTCCTGCGGACTCATATTGCTCATGTAAAACGATTCTCGCATAGTTGTTTCGCTGTAAGCCATGTCTGCAGCCGGGGCAAGATGCCCTCGGTCGTATCCTGATGATTTATAGTCGTCCGGTGTCGCGGAACCTGTGGAAATTTGCGGATCTGCCCTGAAATTGTTCGCCCTGTCTGCTTCTTTTACAAGTTTCTCTGGCGTAAGCGTGTATGCGACCCATTCCGGCTGCTCGTAATCTTCTCTGTAACAAGCTGTGAACCCGGAGAATACTCGCCTTTCGTGGTCATGGCTCTCTTCGGGGCATAGCGGAATTTCCAAACCGTCCGGCAAAAGAAAAGTTTTGGTGGTTTCTGTTGCTTCAGAACTGATTGTTTCCGTTTGAGCCGTGTTTTGCTGCGGTTGCGCTTGTGTTGAATCAGATTGTGATGAATCGCTTCCCGAATTTTGCTGGAAGCTGCCTGCTGCCTCGGTATTTTTTTGCGGATTAAGCATTTGCCTGTAGAATTCGATTGGATCTGTGAATTCAATAAGGAGTCCTTGGTTTTCAAGGTATTGTATTGTAAGGGGGATAATACCTGCTTTTGAAAGTCCGAACGCTAGTCCGCACAGGCATATCAGAATGATGAAGGCAATCAACATCCTTTTCCCGATTTTGTTTTTATCTTTTTCGGGTATATGTTCGCTTAATTCGCTGATAGTCTGACTGTTGATAATGATTTTTTTGCGGTTTGTCTGATTTTTGGTTGAATTGTATTCGGGTTTTTTGTTGTCTTTTTCCTGTTTTTTTGTGCTGGAATTACCGGCAGTTTTCTGAGCGGTTTCTTTCTTGTCGGTGTCTTTTTTGTTCCGATTTGTGCCAGTGTTCTTTTTGGTGCTGTCTTCTTTTTTGTGGTCGTCTTTTTTCGCCATTGAAATCCCCTCTGGTTTCCTATTTTATCAAAGAATTCTCCAGTTTGGAAGACACCGGGCGTTAGCGATGGTAGCCCCTTGCCGACCGCAGGTTGAACTTGTTTCAACCGAGGACGGTGAGCGTGAGCGAAGGGCGGACGTAGCGTGAACGCCCTTTGTATGGATTGCTATGCCGTCGCTCATATGAGGTGGTTTCGCAGGGGCTCAACCGAGACTACGTCGCTTCGCGCCGTTTGCATAGGAATTGCATTTTAGTGCTCGCTTGCGCGAGCCAGCAATCGCTGGAAACAGTCCACTGGACTGTTTCCCCCTGCGCATTGAAACGCTGCGCTGGCAACGCGCAGGGGCGCTCCCTACCTTTTGACACTATTCCGCCATAATGCTATAAATAAATAGTATTCTTAGCGCAATGCTACAGCCTTTTGGCTTTTTTTGGAGTTTACCATGTCAGAGACGACTATTCCCAAGAATTATAAGAACTTGCTTTCTGTTAAGGAAACAGAGCATGCAATCGTAATGATTAAGGATTTTTTCCAGCTGGAGCTTTCGACGGCTCTGAATCTTACAAGAGTCACGGCGCCGCTTTTTGTTGAGAGCGGAACAGGTTTGAATGATGACCTTAACGGTGTTGAGCGAGCCGTTTCTTTTGCGGTTAAAGATATGAACGACAAGAAGATGGAAATTGTTCATTCGCTCGCGAAATGGAAGCGTGTCAAAATTACTGATATGGAGCTTTCTCCAGATTTCGGAATCTATACCGATATGAACGCAATCCGTGCGGACGAGGATCTTGATAATATCCATTCGCTTTATGTTGACCAGTGGGACTGGGAAAAAGTTATCCATGATACGGACAGAACGGTTGCTTATCTTAAGGAGACTGTGAAAAAAATCTACAGCTGCCTTAAGCACACTGAGTTTTACATTTATGACAGATATCCGCAGATTACACCGATTCTGCCCGAAGAGATTACGTTTATTTATGCCGATGAGCTTCAGAGGCGATTCCCGAACAATACGCCGAAAGAGCGAGAGAATATCGTGACAAAGCAGTATGGCGCTGTTTTCATTATCGGAATTGGCGGAAAGATGGACGACGGCTCTGTTCACGACGGGCGCGCTCCTGACTATGACGACTGGATTACGGAAACTGGCGACGGTCATAAAGGTCTTAACGGTGACTTGCTTGTGTGGAACCCAGTTCTTGAAAATGCGCTGGAGCTTTCATCTATGGGAATCCGCGTTTCACCAGAGTCTCTTAAGGCCCAGCTTGAGGAACGCGGTTGCCCGGAGCGCGCAAAGCTTTATTTCCACAAGCGTCTTCTTGAAGGAAAACTCGCTTCGTCTGTTGGCGGTGGAATAGGGCAGTCGCGTCTTTGCATGTATTTCCTCAGAAAAGCTCATATTGGCGAGATTCAGGTTAGCACTTGGCCTGAGAAAATGCTCGATGAGTGCGGCAAGAACGGAATTCATCTGCTGTAGTGGTGCGATTGCGTCCGTTGCAATTGAGTTTGCGTGCGTTTTGCGCTGTTCAGTTAGGGCGCGTTTTGCGCAATCGGTTTTTTGCGCGCGTTCACGTTGGAGTTCGTTAATTAATGGAAACGATGCGTGTGCCGGCTTCTGAAACGACAACGAAACAGAAGCTTCTTGAATATATTGAACGGGTCTCTGCTGAAAACTCCGAGGATATCCTGTATGAGTTCGAGATAGCGTCGTCGTTGCTTGACAAGGAAACAGTAGCCGCGCTGTCAGAGCTTTATTGTTCACTCGATGTGTCAGTTACAGACGATCTTTGCGTAGGCGAAGATGTCGGCAAAAACAAAGCTTTTGTGCGGAAGTGCGCTTTACTTAACGACACCGGGCTTGTTTTCGGCTTTGTTTTTGATGCATCGCGCGCGCAGGAGAAAATCGCGCTTTCAATAAAAAAAATCCGCTCTCTTGTTGATTTCATGCTCGAACAGTATCCTAACCACATTCAGCTTGAAAGTGAAGGTTTGCGTCCGTCATCGGTGCTTTCAACACAGGATATAAAGACTGTGCGTTCTTTTTTCTACGCGGTCGAAACATTCTACACCTACGGTCGCGCTGTTCCGTGGTTCCTTGCCGTTTTGGAGCCGCTTAAATTGCGTCCTTCTGTTTTTTTGGGCGATTTTGCAGAGTGGCAGCGGTGCAACAACTGCGGTGTCGGTTCAGAAGCTGGCGGCAGTTTTGGCGCACCTGGTAGTTCTGGTGCGGGCTCCGGCGCGCACGCAACCACGCACACTGGTGCGGCGGCTTGTTTTTCTCCAGAAAACGCACCTCACACCGAAATAGAAAAAATGCTGCTAAACTTTGTGAAGCTTAAATACGAGGAAAAAAAACTGCCATACGTTTATCCTGTTGCCGAGGATATGATACGCCTTCACGGTGCGTTTTCCAGAGCCGCCGCCGAACAGACGGAAACGATTCTTGATCTTTCTTACATACCTGACGATCTTTTTTCGCCTTATGCGCAGGATTTGAAACTTTTTGCAAGCGAAGTCTGCATGGAATCTTGTACGGTGAAAGTTTTCAGCGGTCGTGAAGGTCCCGATTTCAGTTACGTTAATTGAAAGAAGTCCGCGCGTAGGGGAGCTTTGTCCGTTGGTATTCATCTGCATATGGCTAAGCAGTGGTATAGAAATATTCTTGTCAGTCCGTGCCAAACTCGCTTTTACGCGCGGCTTCTGAAATCCCGCTTTGACATCACTATGTAGTAGATAAAGAAAAGAATCGTCGTAAGTATCCAGCTTATTGGGTATGCCGCGGCGACCGTGAAGAACTCGTGCCTTAACGGAACCGCCACAGAAAGCCAAATAATCCGCAGAATGCAGACGCCGCCGCAAGTAAACAGTGTCGGAACAAGCGTCTTGCCGCATCCTCGCAATGTGCCTGAAAATATCTCTATTCCGATGTATGTTATGAACGTTGGCGCAAGAAAGTGAAGAATTTTAAGACCTTCCTCAATAACTGTCTCATCCGTTGTAAAAAGCGTGTAGAAAAATCTTCCGAACAGCATGAACAGACTTACAAGAAGAACTGTCGCAAATCCTGCTATTGCAAAGCATTGTTTTGTACCCTTGCGTACCCTGTCAAGTTTTTGTGCGCCGAAATTCTGCCCGGCGAACGTTGTTACTGCAATACCGAACGAGTTTATCGTCATCCAGAAAAGCGAATCGATTTTGCCCCACGCAGCCCATGCCGCAATCGTGTTCGTGCCGAAACTGTTCACGTTTGCTTGAATTATCAAGTTCGATAGCGTATACATGATAGACTGCAGACCTGTCGGAATTCCGAGCTGGATTATCCGTTTGAGAATAGGTGCATCAAACCGTATTTCTTTTATAGAAAGCCGGTAGCAGTCGTGGCTTGACATAAGTGCGTGGCATACAAGAATCATCGTTACGAACTGAGATGCAATAGTCGCGAATGCAGCACCCTCGACACCCCATTTGAAAACGGCTATGAAAACAAAGTCCAGAATGATGTTTATGACTGTTCCCGCTATTAAAAAATAGAACGGGCGGCGCGAATCTCCTACGGCACGAAGAATTCCTGCTCCCATGTTGTAGATTATTGTCGGAAGAATGCCCAAAAAGAAAATTCTTGTGTATGAGACTGCGAGTGTCAGAATTTCGTCTGGTGTACCCAAAATCCTGAGCATCCACGGAGCGTAGAAAACGCCTAGCACCGTAATGACAAGACCTCCTGCAATTGAAAGCGCAATCGCAGTATGTACAGCCCGGTTCACGTCGCGTTCGTGCTTTGCACCGAAAAACTGCGAGATAATTACAGTTCCGCCTGATGAAAGCCCTGTGAAAAATCCGATGAGCAGGTTGACGACAGTTCCAGTTCCGCCCCCCACTGCGGACAGTGCTTCTTTGCCTAGAAAACGCCCCACGATTATCGCATCTGCGGTGTTGTACAATTGCTGGAAAAAAGTTCCGAACAGAATCGGGAAAAAGAAAATCAACAGTTGCTGCCAAATTACGCCTTCTGTTATGGCGGTTGTCGTGTGTGTTAATGTTCTCAAGCGGTATGCACCAGTTTTCATCGCAGTAGTTATAGCAAGTTTTTAATTTTTCCGCTAGAAGAATCGTGATATGATTCAGAATGTGGATTTTTCCGTTATCTCGTGTTATATTTGACGTATGGGAACATATTTGAATCCGCGAAACGACAATTTTCTCGAAATGGTGAACACAGGCCGCTATGTCGATAAAACTATGCTTATTGAGCAGACAAACAAACGGCTTTTCGACCCGACGTTTAAATTCAACTGCATCAGCCGCCCGCGACGGTTCGGCAAATCAATTGCAGGAGATATGCTCGTTGCCTATTATTCCAAAGGCGCGGATTCAAAAGAACTTTTCAGCCAGTATAAAATTGCGAAAACTGCCGATTTTGAAAAATACCTTAATAAGTTCAACGTTATATATATCGATTTGAATGCAATGAATTCAAACTGGCAATCGTGTTATCCTAAAGAGAAAAAAGAAACAACAGTAATTGATTATGTGACAAATCGAGTTTGTGATGATTTTAGAAAACAGTTTTCAGATATTGATTTTGGCGAATATAATTCTATTGCAGATTTTATCCAAACTGTTCATGAACAAAAAAATGAAAAGTTTATCATCATAATAGATGAATATGATGTTTTAATCCGCGAACAAGTTAGCGAACAAGAATTGGATCTGTACAGGTCTTTTTTAATCTCGCTTTTCAAAAATGCAAACATAAAAACAGCAATCGCGCTTGCGTATCTAACCGGAATTCTGCCTATTATGAAGGATAAAATTCAGTCAAAACTGAATACTTTCTGTCCATATAATATGATTAGCCCCAACGGATTTGCAGAATTTGTCGGCTTTACTTCTGAAGAAGTTTCTGATTTGTGCAAAAAATATGACTGCGACCTTACGCTTTGCAAAAGCTGGTATGACGGCTATCACCTTGAGAATTTTGATGTCTACAATCCTGAATCAGTGATGAATGCTTTGGTCACGAAAACCTTTGATTCATATTGGAGCGGAACTTCCACATATCTGGTCGTGGCTGATAAAATCAATATGAATTACGAAGGAACAAAGGATGATGTAATTGCAATGCTTTCCGGCGGAAGTGTTTCTGTTGATGTTGAGCATTACGATAATACATTTTCAAATATACTGGATAAAGATGATGTTTTTACTTTTTTAATTCACCTTGGTTATCTTGCATATGACAAGAAAACACGAAAATGTTACATTCCAAACCGCGAAGTAAATGGTGAATGGCAGAAAGCTATAAAAAATAATTACGATTATGCAGCGACAAATAAAATCATTCAGGATTCAGAAAATCTTTTGAACGCCACCCTTGCAGGAGATTCAGAAACAGTAGCCGCTGCCTTGGACAAAGCTCACATTCACTTTACGAGCAACCTTAGTTACAACAACGAAAAATCACTTCAAAGTGCAATCTACCTTGCATATATTTACGCGCTGAATAATTACACAATCATAAAAGAAATGCCCACCGGAAAAGGCTATGCCGATATCGTCTACATTCCGTTTGATAAAACTCAAACCGCCCTCATCGTAGAACTTAAACGTAATTCAAGCCCAGAAACCGCCCTCGCCCAGATCAAAGAAAAGCAGTATTTCGAATGTCTTTCCACCTGGCAAGGCGACATCCTTTTTGTCGGCGTAAACTACGATGAAACCACCAAAAAGCACGAATGTAAAATAGAAAAATTCGTGAAAAACTAATGGTGTTTCTGGGGGAATATGGGGGCGTGGCAGCCGGTTTTCGGCTTCGCCGACGTCTGCCACCGGGCTTTTCGGGGTTTCGCGCTAACCGCGCTCCATTCGTCGTTCGCGCAATGCGCTCGCTCCGAACGTTCCGCCCCTACAATCCCTCGCCCTGATTACGTGTGATTTTTTCCGGAAAAAAGTTGAAACCGCACATATCCTGTGCTACTATATATAGTATGAATAATAAAGTGTGTGTATTTTCCAAATTGTCGTTTTTCGCGGTTGTTCCGCTCCTTTTTTTAGCGATTCTTTTTTCTTGAAATAACGTAATTACTGATAATACAAAGAATACCCCCCCCAATACGGTCAGCCAAATAGCGTCAAAATCGTAACTATCACCGGCTATGTCCAAAACCCATACGCTGAATCAGGAAACAGCCGCGCGGCTTTTCCTTCGGCATCTTTTTCTGACACAAGATATTCCGTTACCGCGACCACGCCAGATGTTTCCGGCGAAGTGACCGGCATCGCCAACGCCACATCGTTCTCAATCCCGCTCGCGCTCGGCAAAATCTGGACGCTGACGCTCACCATGCAGAAAAAAGAGGACGGTGACGCAGACTACAAAACCGTGATGCAAACTTCGTACACTATCAACCATGCGCTCACTGAAACCGATGTGACGACTCCTCTTACGCTTGAACTAAAGCCGCTTATGACAGAAAACGGCACCGGGAAAATCGAGCTGAGTTTCTCGTCCTCACCGACCGGGCTTTATGACAACGTTTCCGTGGAAATCGGGAACGTGACTCAGAGGACGGCATGGGACGATGCGGTTCTTGTCGGCACCAGCGGCATATCGATGAAGACCGGACAAGATGGCGAACCTTGCAAGATGCCCAGCGGAGTTTACTCTGTAACATTAACTTTTTTCAGGAACGGTGCGCTCGTTTACGCCACAACGCAGGAAATAAACGTTTTCGACGACATGACTACAAGCCGCTGGGTTGACGGCAGCACGCAGAACACCCCGATAAGCAACGGAAGCTTCGTCCTTACGGAATCTGACATAAACCGCTTCAAGTACACGAATTACTTTGTCGCCTCTTCGACAAGCAGCCCGGCCGGAGACAACGGCAACAGCGGCTCCCCATACGCACCGCTCGCAACAGTGAGCGAGGCATTGCGCAGAATCGCGGAGACAGGTACTGCAAGTGATGAATATACAATCTGGCTCATGTCGGACATTACGGATATCGTCACGATGTCGGGCAGCGGCACCGGCGGGCTAGATGGGAAAGCTTCATCAATTACGATAAGACCCTGGCAGAACAGCAGCGCAACTTTGAGCGGAGCGTCAGGAGCCGGGTCGAGCGTCATCAATGTCTCGACGACAGTTCCCGTAACGCTTGAGAACCTTACAATAACAGGCGGCTCCTCTTCCGGAAACGGTGGAGGAATATGCATAGGAAGCGGCGCGGAAGTGAC
>JAIKVO010000093.1 GCA_024685655.1 Treponemataceae bacterium | reverse complement strand
AGGAAATTGACTCACTTCGTTCGCCCCCGCAACACTGTCCGCAGCCCCAATTTCGCTACGTTCGCTGTTTCGGAATATACAGATTTCGTATCAAATCATATATAAAAAATCCTGTACTTCATCTATTGCTTAAATGACAGATTTACGTTATTATCGGCGTGTTGCGTTTTTTTTAATCGCTTACTCAGGTTTTAATCATTATTAATTGGAGAATAATATGGGCGTTATTGGTATTATCTTGTTGGTTGCATTCGTAATCATCAGCATTCTTCTGGTGTGCATCATCCTCATTCAGAACGAAGATGGCGAGGGTTTCGGCGGTCTTTTCGGCGGAACAAGCTCACAGGCATTCGGTGCACGTTCTGGAAATGTCCTTACAAGAACGACATATATCCTTGTGACACTTTTCTTCCTTACGAGTTTTGGTCTTGCGCTCGTGAACAGAACGTCATCTGTTGATTCTCTCGATTCTGCAGTGCAGCAGAATGCAGAGATAAGCGGATCTTCTTGGGTTGATGCCGCGGAAGAAGCAGAGACAGCTCCGGCTGCAGAGTAAGTGGAGTTCTGATGGTCTTAGGCCAAGTTTTTAGTCCGGAGGCGATTTGTGTCAACCTCCAGAGCGAAAGCAAGGACGAAGTTTTTGAAGAGCTTGTAGAAAAGCTCCTGGAAGTTTATTCTGGTCTTGACAGGACGAAAGTCCTTAATGCGCTTCTTGAGCGGGAGCAGAAAATGTCTACGGGAATCTTTCCCGGAATAGCTGTTCCCCATGCAAGAACGGATATGGTTGATAAAGTTTGCGGCGTTATCGGTGTTTCAAAGAAAGGCATTGATTATGACTCGCTCGACAAAAAGCCTGTTCATCTGTTTTTCTTGCTTCTTTCACCGGTTGGCGACTGTGAATATCACCTTAGAGTTATAACACAGCTTACTCAGCTTATCAAAATCCCAGGGGTTTGCGATGAAATTCTTGCGCAAAAATCTGAGAACGGGGTTTATTCTGTGATATGCAGATATGAGGAGAACTTCGTTTAATAATCTGCGGGGCATCTTTTGAAGATGTTTTTTGAACTGCTGCTCTGCGGATTATTGTTGTTCCCATCGTAATAATTTTTTTTGTTGTTTGTGGTGTGTTTATGGGTGAAACTGATGTAATTGGTCATCTTATTGATATTGAGCGCGAGGCTGCTGAAATCTTATTTGATGCGCAGGAAAAATCCGATTCGGCTATATCCGCTGCAAAATCAGAGGCAGAGTCGGAGTTCAAAGCCGGATACGAAGCTGCTGTAAAGGAATGCGAAAGTTCCTATGAGCAGAGCCGTGAAAAAATCACTGAAGAATACAATGAACAGATGCAGAAATTTGAAGAAAAAGTAAAATCTGCACCGAAAGATGTTTCGGGTTTCAATAACTTTCTTGATGAGCTGCTTTTCGGTAACTGACGTATGGATAAAGCAAGCGCATCTTCTTATGTGTATGCAAAAGCCAGCGGAATGCTTGCCCGTTCATTCGCGGGGCAGCGAGCGGCTTCTCTTTTCGAGGTAAAAAAGCTTTCTGAGCTGTGGAGCCTTGTCTTTACCGATGAGGTTCCCGTTGTGCCGGAAGAAATGCTGGCGGAAAAAATCGAACGCAAGGCTGAGCTTGCTTTTGTAAATGATTTCAAAAATCTTCTTGAATGCTACTCAAAGCCGGAGCCAGTTTCGCTCGCGCTTTTGCAATCATACGACTACAGTAATCTAAAGGATATATCGCACGCGCTTCAGAACGGTGAGAAGGAGCTTCCTTCCATTGTTGATATTGGGCGTTTCAGTATGCTCCATTATGATGAGTGGCCGTCGCTTTCCAAAATAACGGAAAACTCCCAGCTTTCTTGGTATAATACGGTTCCGTCTAGAAGCGAGCAAAAGGAATTTGACTTGAAACTGGACACCCAGTATATGCTTTCTCTTTGGAAGGCAGTTGAAAAAGTGCCTGCTGCCGAGCGCAAAACCGTGGCTGAGTTGGTTCATGAGAAGCTTCGGCTTCAAAACTGTATTTGGGCACTTCGGCTTAAAGTGTATTACGGAATGAGCGACGAGGATATCATAAAGAACCTTGTGTTCATCAATGAAGCTGACGGTATTCAGGATTCGCTGGCGGGAGAGGCTGTGACGGTGCTTTCTTTTGCGATTGACACTTATTCCGACTGGAGCGATTGGAAATATGCGTATCTCCTTAATCCGTATACGGAAGGCGAAGTTTGGCAAGTTGATCCGCGCTGGCTTGAGCAGTCTGTAATCCTTGATATAAATAAAAAAGCAATGAAGCATTTCCACAGAAATCCGTTTACAGCGGATGTCCTTGTTTCGTGGTTTATGATAAAGCAGTACGAGCTGAACTGCATACGTACGGCAGCAGAGGGTCTTAGACTTTCAGTGGACGAAGCCCACATGAAAAAATTCGCAGGAATTGAGAGGTAACAGGGTATGGCAAAAACAACGGCTATGAAGCTTATAGAGCTAATGATCCTGAAAGAAGATATAGACAGGGTTCTTGAATTTCTTGGAAAGCGTGGTAATTTCCAGTTCCAGACTGAGATTGAAGAAAACTCTTCTGCAAGCGGCGTTAATTCCGTAAATGCGTCAAAGGAGATTTTTGACAAGCTGCAGGGAGTAAGGTCGTACCTTGGTGTGGAAGATCTTACTGACTATGCGGAGGATTGCACGCTTCCGGTTGACGCGGATTTCGAGAAAGCTGGGCAGATTCTTCAGGCTGTAGATGAGCTTAAAGAACGTGAGATAAAGCTTGGAGAGGAAAAACAGCGTGTAACAGAAGCTTATGAGGAGGCAAATGCATTCTCCAACCTTAAGGTTGCATATAAAGAGCTTGATCATCTTTCTTTCCTTTCGTTAAGAATTGGCCGCATTGACCCCGCTATGATAGATGAACTTACCTTCGCTGTAGGAGGCAGGGCTGTAATTGTTCCTCTCGGAGAGGATAAGACGCGTATTCTTGCTGCATCTTCGAAAAAAGGCAGGTTCGCGCTTGATGCAGAGCTTAAGCGGTTCGGTTTTGTCGGTATGGAAGTGCCGAAAGATTTCAAAGGTATTCCTGATGATGTTCTTGAAAGCCTGAAAAAGCAGAAAGAAAAAGCAGACAACGACTGCGAAGAAATAAAGAAAGAACGTACAAACTATGCAGAGACACATGCTGCGCTTATCACGAGCTTGTTGGGGCGTTTCTCTATGGGAATGCAGGTTCAGGCTGTTCGTGACCGTCTTGAGTCAACGCAGCTGGTGTACAGGATTGCCGGATGGATTACGGCTTCTGACAGCGACATTATGATGAAAGAGCTGGATGAGCTTACGGAAGGCAGAATCGCCATCCGCTCGTACAACCCGGATGAAGTTCCTTCTGTAAGGGACGGTCACGAGAAAGTGCCGGTAAAACTGACTCACGGAAAGCTTGTCTCCAGCTTTGAGCGCATGATTTTCAGCTACGGTGCGCCGCTTTACGGCACAATCGACCCAACTCCGTTTGTTGCGTTCTTTTTCACGCTGTTGTTCGGCATTATGTTCGGTGACGCTGGCCAGGGACTTGTTTTTATCATTGTGGGAATTCTTCTTACAACGCACGCAATTCCGTGGTTCAAGAGCTGGCATAAGTTCGGCCCCGTCTTCATATCGATAGGGTGCAGCAGTTTTATAATGGGTCTTCTTACAGGCGAGTTTTTCTGCAATGAGCATATTCTGGAGCCGTTCGGACTTTTTGTGACAGGTCTTTTCGTCGGAAAAGAGAACGCATTTGCGCCAATCCTTCACATGATGCCTTCTTCATCCACCGTGGACAAGATGTTTATGTTCTTCCTGTTCACGATTGGTGTGGGTTTCATCATCAACTCAATCGGTCTTGTAATCAATATATCGAACAATTTTATAATGCACCGCAAGGGCAAGGCGATTTTCGGCAAGACCGGTATTTGTGGAACTGTTTTCTTCTGGTATATCGTGTCTATGGTAATCCGCATTTTTGCTTTCGGCAGTTCAATTCAGATTTACGACTGGATCGTAATCGGTCTTGCACTTTTGGGAGTTTTCTTTGCAGAACCGCTTTCACGCCTTGTTGACGGTGAGCGTCCAGTTTTTGAGAACGGTGTTTTTGCCGCTGTTATAGAAGGTATCGTCGAGCTTTTGGAAGTCGTGTCGAGCTACCTTTCAAACTCGGTCAGCTTCCTTCGTGTTGGCGCGTTTGCTCTTGCCCACGCTGTTCTCGGTTATATCATTTTCACACTTAGCGCGCTTATTCCTGTGTCTGCGGGTGGCGTTGCCGTTAGCATCATCGGTAATGCGGTTGTCATTGTGCTTGAAGGTATGATTGTAGCGATACAGGTCATACGTCTGCAATATTACGAGTTTTTCTCGAAATTCTTTACGGAGACAGGAAAGGAGTTCAAGCCGTTCCGCTTTTCGTATAAGTGATCTGGTTTGTTCTGGGATGTGTTTACAGTTCGGGACAGACTGGTAAAACCTCATTACCTTGTGGTTTTTGAGATAAATATGGATGCAGTTTCGAAACTCGTTTGAGCTTTGGAATTGCCTTGATTGACGCTTGATAATTGATAGCAGGCGTCAAAACGGTTGAGTCAAGGTCCTGAGCGTAGCGTACCTTGACCAACCATATTTTTGATTTTTGTGAAGGAGTTTGAAATGAAATCAAAGAAACTTTTAATCGCCGTTCTTATGATCTGCTTTGCAATGGCAGGTTTGTTCGCAGAAGGTGCTGAAGGTGCCGCTGTTGACTACACCGGAATTGCGAGATATGTCGCAGCAGCTGTGGCTGTTGGTATCGGTTGTATCGCAGGTGGTATGGCTGTCGGAAGAATCGGTGCAGCTGCTATGGGCGCTATGAGCGAGAATGCAGAGCTTTCCGGTAAGGCTCTTCCTTTCGTAGGTCTTGCAGAAGGTATCTGTCTTTGGGGATTCCTTGTAGCCCTTCTCATGATTATCCTTTAAGGTAAATCTGATTCGGATTTAACGGTGAAATATTATTTGATAGGCGAGCGGGAGCTTGTCATTGCTTTTGCTCTTGCAGGTGTTGAAGGCGCCGTCGCGGTGAACAGAGGTGAGGCTTTAGAGGCTTTTAACCGTGTCACAGGACGAGCGGCAATTTCCGCGGGAGACAGCATGGCTTACATTCCTGCGGATGAACGCCCCAAAGTGCTTATCATTACAGAAGAAGTGGCTGTCTGGCTGGAGGATGAGATTCTTCAGTGGCAGCTTGAAGGCTGCTATCCTCTTATTGTGGAGATTCCCGGAATACACGGGCATCTTGAGGGTAAAAAAACGCTCACGGACTCAATAAGAGAAGCAGTCGGTATTCATGTATAGGGTACAAGCCCGGAATTCAGTTTTTTCGGGCAGCCCGCATAGTCAAGGGTGAATGGACAATGGAAGAACTACGTTCTACAGAGATTCTCGATAGGGAAATTCAGGAAGACGCACGTAAAAAAGCGGCACGGATGATTGCCGATGCTGAAAAAGAGGCGGAAGACATACGTAGCGCGGTTAAAGAGCGCATTCAAAAAGCCCGCGAGGAAAGAAAAAGTGTATACGCAGCCAAGGAAGCTGCGTTCAAAGCGGATGCCGAGGCAGCTGTTCCCCTTAAGAAAGAGCGTTTTCTTGCGGCTTACGAGGATAGTGCCGTAATGGATGCGATAAGAGAATACATTGCAGAATTGGATTCTGCTAAAAAACTGGAGCTAATTAAAAAACTTCTGGCAAAGTATGCTCCGGCTTTCAAGAATAAGAAAATTAACGCTGTCGTAGGCGGATTCAATATAAAGACGATGAAAGAGGCTTTGGAGGCAGAAGCCGGAAAGGACAATGTGCTTTCTTGCGAGGCTGCTCCTAAAGGTCAGACTTTCGAAGGTTGCATCATAGAAACGGAGGACAGATCCGTGAAATGCAGGGCAACGATTGATGAGATAGTCGGCAGAATCGTTGATACAGACAGATACGAACTTGCCTCGACTCTTTTTGGCGGGAGGTTGCCTGAATGAGCGATGTAGTTGGAAAAATAACAAGGATTTCAGGACCTATCGTTTATGCGGAAGGTTTGGAAAGCTGCGGTCTTTATGATGTCGTTGATGTAGGCGAGAAAAAGCTTATTGGCGAGATTATCAGGCAAAAACAAGGTATTGCCACCGTACAGGTTTACGAGGATGACACTGGTATGCGAATAGGGGAGCCTGTCGTATGCCACAAGAGACCGCTTTCCGTGCGTCTCGGTCCCGGCCTTGTAGGAACCATTTATGATGGTATTCAGCGTCCTCTTGCGTCAATGTTCAATGATGCAGGGGCTTTCCTTGTGCCGGGCCAGAGAACCGAGCCGCTTGAGACAACTAAAAAATGGAAATTCTCTCCGTTAAAGAAAGCAGGTGACCCGATTGCCCCAGGTATGGCGATTGGAACACTGCCGGAGACTTCATCAATTACCCATAAAATAATGGTTCCTCCATCGATAAAGGGGCGTGTTCTTGCTTCTATCGTGCAGGAAGGACAGTACACTGTAGACGATGTTGTTGCGGAAACTGAGCTTGGCGAGAAAATCTATCTTTCACAGTATTGGCCGGTTCGTAAGCCGCGTCCATACGCACGCAAGCTTACGGTTACGGAGCCGCTTGTAACGGGTCAGCGCGTAATCGACGTTTTCTTCCCGCTTTCAAAAGGCGGTACGGCGGCAATCCCTGGCGGATTCGGAACCGGAAAGACAATGACGCAGCACGCCGTTGCAAAGTGGTGTGACGCTGATCTAATTGTTTATATTGGATGCGGTGAGCGCGGAAACGAGATGACCGACGTTCTTACTGAATTCCCTTCTCTTATTGACCCGCGTACAGGACGCTCTTTGATGGAGCGCACAATCCTTATCGCAAATACGTCGAACATGCCTGTCGCCGCCCGTGAAGTTTCGCTTTATTCGGGCATTACGCTCGCGGAATACTACCGCGACATGGGCATGGCAGTCGCAATTATGGCGGACAGTACTTCCCGCTGGGCAGAGGCTCTGCGCGAGCTTTCTGGCCGTATGGAGGAAATGCCCGCCGAAGAAGGCTTCCCGGCATATCTTCCGACACGCCTTGCAGAGTTTTACGAACGCGCAGGACGCATTACGTCATTGGGCGGGCAGGAAGGCTCCGTCTCTATTATCGGGGCAGTTTCACCGCCGGGCGGCGACTTCTCGGAGCCGGTAACCCAGCACACAAAGCGGTTCATCCGCTGTTTCTGGGCGCTCGATCGTGACTTGGCGAACGCGCGTCATTATCCGGCTATCGGCTGGATAGAGTCTTATTCAGAATATGCCGACGAAGTGCGCGAATGGTGGGACAAGCTTGACCCTCGCTGGGCTTCTGTCCGTCTCGCCGCTCTTGACCTTCTCAAAAAAGAGCAGCGTCTTCAGCAGATTGTCCGCCTTATCGGGCCGGATGCTCTTCCAGACACGGAGCGGCTCGTGCTGCTCGTTGCCGAGATGATTAAAAACGGCTTTTTGCAGCAGAGCGCGTTCGACAAGATAGATGTTTACTCTGTTCCTGAAAAGCAGATTCTTATACTTCAGCTTATTATGAACTTCTACAGTCGCGCTCTTGCCGTAATTAAAGACGGCGCGCCGCTCGTACGTATTTCCGCTTTGAGCGTCCGCGAGGAGATTATCCGCATAAAGACAAGTGTTCCGAACGACAAGCTGGAGATGATTCGGACTGTGGAGAATCATTTTGACGAGCAGTTCTCCGAGCTGGAGAAGCTTTACCGCAAAATGGAGGTCTGAGAGGCAATATGAGAGGAATTGAATATAGAGGCGTAAAATCAGTTGACGGACCTGTTGTTGTCGTAAAGCGAAGCGAAGACGTGTTCTTCGGCGAGATTGTTGCAGTGCGTGACAGGTTCGGCGAAAAGCGTACCGGACGTGTTATCGATATTTCAGAAGATATAGCTGTCGTTCAGATTTTCGGTTCGACGACAGGCATCGACCTTGACGATTCAACAGTCGAGTTCCTTGAATGCCCGATGGAACTTCGTGTTGGTACTGGCCTTCTTGGCCGTATTTTCAACGGTCTTGGCGAGCCGGCGGACGGACATCCGCCGATTATGTCATCGAAGAAAGTAAACGTCAACGGCTACCCGATAAATCCGTATGCGCGTGTTTATCCGCGCGACTTTATACAGACAGGAATTTCTGCGATAGACGGAATGAACACTCTTATCCGCGGACAGAAACTGCCGATTTTCTCTGGAAACGGTCTTCCGCACAACAGATTGGCGGCGCAGATTATCCGTCAGGCTAAGATTCTTAGCAGCGATGAGCAGTTCGTTATGGTTTTTGCAGGAATGGGTATTAAATATGACGTTGCCCAATTCTTCATCAACACGTTCGAGCAGTCAGGCGTTCTTTCGCGGGTCGTTATGTTCCAGAGTCTTGCGGATGCGCCTTCTATTGAGCGTATCATCACGCCGCGCTGTGCGCTTACAGCGGCTGAATACCTTGCTTACGAAAAAGGCATGCACGTTCTTGTCGTTATGACAGATATGACGAACTATTGCGAGGCGATGCGCGAAATTGCGACGACCCGCGGTGAGGTTCCTGGAAGAAAGGGATACCCTGGTTATCTTTACTCCGACCTTGCGGAGCTTTACGAACGAGCCGGAAAAATCAAAGGCTCAAACGGCTCTATCACCCAGATTCCTATCCTCACCATGCCGAACGATGATATTTCGCACCCAATCCCAGACCTTACGGGCTACATTACCGAAGGCCAGATCGTAATGGACAGGGAGCTTTCTCAGAAAGGAATGTACCCGCCTGTAGCTGGTCTTCCAAGCCTTTCACGTCTTATGAAAGACGGCATTGGTGAGGGCATGACACGCGAGGATCATAAAGATGTTTCCAGCCAGCTTTTTGCGGCTTACTCAAAAGTAAAAAGCATCAGGAATCTGGCTGCCATTATCGGTGAAGAGGAGCTTTCTCCGCTAGACAGAAAGTATCTCCGTTTTGGCGAGGCTTTTGAGAACGACTTCCTTACTCAGGGCGAATTCGAGAACCGCACGATTCAGCAGACGCTCGACATCGGCTGGAAAGTTCTTTCACTGCTTCCTCGTGAGGAACTGTACCGCATCGCACCAGAGCTTATCGACAAGTACATGCCTAAGGAAGACGAATAGGAACCGGAGAACAGGTCATGGCAAAGAGCAACGTAGCACCTACAAAATCGAATCTTCTCGCGGTCAAAGCGCAGCTTGCTATCTCTCAGGACGGCTATGAGCTTTTGGAGCAGAAGCGCGAGATTCTTGTAATGGAGCTTATGCGCATGGTCGATAAAGTCAAGCTTTTGGAGCAGAAAATCGATGAGACCATCGCAAAGGCGTATCCATCGCTTAAAAACATGCTCATGGCTGTAGGAAGTGACCGCGTTGAGCGAATTGCGCAGGGTGTAAGCTACGATTTCAATATCAAGGAAAAACCCATAACCGCCGCCGGAATGCAGTTCAACTCCATAGGCGTAGAGCTTCCGGAGCGCCAGTTGTTCTATTCTTTCATGGATTCGTTCGCAGATACCGATAAAGTAATGGCAGAGTTTTTTGAACTTCTGGAGCTGCTGACAGAGATGGCGTCCATCAGGACGATTGTTTGGCGGCTTGCTATGGAGGTGAAGAAAACCCAGCGTCGTGTGAACGCATTGGACAAGATGGTGATACCCCAGGCCCGCGAGACGAAGAATTACATAGAGAGTGTTCTGGAGGAGCGGGAGAGAGAGAATGTTTTTGTTCTGAAGAATTTAAAATCCAGGAGCGAAAAAAAAGATGATTAAGCCACTTTTCAGGAATGTGCTTATTGTTGTAAACGGTTCCGAAGCTTCCATTCAGGCAGCGAAATACGGTATTCTCATGGCAAAGCTCTACAGGTGCAACTTGAAGGCGGTGTATGTCGTCGATACGGCGACTTTGAAGCAGCTCACGCTGAGCAAGTTTTTCGTAGCCGATGAGAGCCGCGAGTACGAGACAAGCCTTTCTGCCGATGGTGTAAGATATTTGCGCTATGTAGAGGAACTTGGAAAAAGCAAGGGTATAAAAATCGAGACAGAGATGCGTAAAGGCTCTGTTTGGACGGAAGTAATTGCAGCTGCATCCGAGAATAAATCTGACCTTATCCTTTTGAGCGGTCACGAGTCGCATAGCGATGATAAATACGATATCCTTACAGCAGCGTACCGCGACATCCTTGGACATGCAGAGTGTTCCGTGATGTTCGTGCGCGAGAAGATGATCGAGCAGCTTTACAAAATGGCGTAGGAGGCGTTATGCGCATACTTATTTTATCCTATCTGAAAAAAGACAGCAAAAAACATCAGGATATACTCAAAAAACTTGAGCAGGCTGCGGTTGCAGGCGGGCATCAGGTTGATGTGAAAGAAGGCGACAGAAATTACGACCAGCTTCATCTTGTGATTTATGATTATATAGCTGTTGTAGTTCCTGCATCTCCGATTATTGGCGCAAAACTTAATCCGAAAATTACAGAAGCATTTGCTCAGGGTGGCAGCACTAGCGGAAAGAAAGGATGCGCTCTTGTCGTTAAAAGCGGACTTTCTTCTGAGAAAATGTGCCGCGTCGTAATGAAGGCAATGGAAAAAGAGGGAATAGTAGTCGATTATTTTGAGGTGATCACGAACGTTGACCATGCCGCATACGTCGGTAAGCGACTGGGCTAATTTTCCGTCTGCCGGAGTACACACGGATGGAAGACTATTACAAGATTCTTGGTGTCGCTCCAACCGCATCGGCGGCGGAGATAAAGAGAGCTTACCGCCGGAAGGCAAAGCTTCTTCACCCAGACGTTGCTGAAAAAAAAGATGTTGAGGCTTTTCGGCTTCTTACAACGGCTTACGAGATTCTTTCCGATATTCACCAACGGTCGCTTTTTAACGAGCGTTTTGCAGCCGAGATGCGATATCAGGAAAGCCGCCGCTACGAAAAAACTTTTAATTACAGGGAATGGCTGGCCGCGCGGACTGATGAAGAAAGCCGTTGCCAGCTTATTTTTTTCGATTTGATGCATCACCGCGAGGACGATGCCGTCGCCCTTTATAAAAAGATGAACACAGAAAAACCGGATTTTTCTCTTTCGTATTGGTTCACGCGCGAGGACTTCATGGATTACGGCTTTATCCTTGCGGAGGAGCTTGTGTTCAGGGCAGAATACTACGACGCAGTGCTTCTTTTGGAACAGATAATCAAAATGGAGTATTCATACGCATATTTCCGCCATTTTTTCCCGGAAGTTCTCGCGCTCGCCCGCGACGTTTTGCGACGGCATCTTGAAGGCTCCGTTTCTGACGAGCTTGCGCTTGACGCATGGGAACGCGCTCTGGAACTTGGTTTTTCCAAAAAAGACGAGTCGTATTTCTTAATGCGAATGGCGGAGGCTTATCTTCGTCTTGGTGATTCCCGAACTGCTGGAATCTGCCTTGATGAGGCTGTCCGGCTTGACAGTGGTGCGCGTGTTCCGTTGCCGTTGCGCAAACTTATGGAAAAGTGGTAGACTAGGTGAAGTTACACGTAGCTAACTATAAAATGCTATATTATGCTTAGATAAATATGCGGCTTTTATACAGTGCGTAGCCAACGGGTTCCCTGCATGCCACTGTTGAAGCATAGCGGCGAGCGAAGAAGCGGTAAAACGTAGCTCGCCGCAAAGTGCTGAACCCTGTGGCTAATACAGGGGGTTGGCGTAAGCACTGTATAGGATACAAGTTGTTAAGCACTTTGTTTTCTTTTTTATGGAGGATATAGATGATACGTTTAAAGAATGATAAGCAGATTGCCGGAATAAGAAAATCATGTCATCTGCTTGCAGATTTATATAAATCGATTATTCCGCAGGTAAAAGCCGGAATGTCTACTCGCGATATAGATGATCTTTGTGTTGAGTTTATAACGAAGCACGGCGGAAAACCGGCGTGGTACCGTGAGGATTTCGACGGAGCGGCCTGTATCTCCATAAATGATGAGGTTATACACGGTATTCCGAGCCGGCGCCGGAAAATACACAATGGCGACATTGTTTCTCTTGATATCGGGATAGACCTTGACGGCTATATAAGCGATTCCGCCGTTACGCTTGCGATAGGGCATGTTTCCGATGAGGCCCAGCGGCTTATGCGCGTGACTAAAGAGTGCCTTGCTGCAGGAATTGCGGCATGCAAGGCTGGTAACCGTATACGCGACATTTCTAAAGCAGTTGCCGCTGTCGCAGAAGCCGCCGGCTACGGCATTGTCTACGATTTCTGCGGTCACGGAGTAGGACTTGACGTACACGAGGATCCGTCCGTTCCAAACTTGCCTTGTTCCGGGCCGAACCCGCGCATACAGCCTGGCATGGTTCTCGCCATTGAGCCGATGATAAACCTGGGGACGGGCGATGTGTACGAGCTTGATGACGGCTGGACAATCGTGACCGCTGACGGCAAGCTATCGTGCCACGAGGAACATACTGTTGCGGTTTTCGCTGACCACACAGAAGTTCTGACCGCCCGCGACTAAAATCTTTCCAGCTACAAATCTTCTCAAAACTGTAACCTGTATCCGCATATTGTTTTTTTTAAAGATGACGTTCTTAAAAAAAATGATTATTTTAAGATTGTTTCAAGAATGTGTTTGTAAGTTTATGTAGAAAGAAAGAAACTACAACCTGCCACGCATGCAGGCGGGCTGCAATCTTTTCTATCACAATGCATATTCAAGACTAATGGCGATTCGTGCGTAAGTCGCGTTATTTTGCGACAGACTCACGGAGCTATAGGGTTTTAAGGAGATGTTATTATGAAACTGTGGACAAAGCGTTTATTAGGATTTGCGCTGGCAGTTACATGTGCCTTTGTGCTGTTTTCTTTCTCGTGTACAAAAGACAGTTCTACGGCGAATGTTGTTTCTGCCGGAACTATTTTTGCAGATACAAGCCCTGCCGTTACTATTCCAGCAGAGCCTCTTTCTGTAGTTGAGTCACTTCAGACTGTGTACAGAGCAGTCTGTGAGCAGGTTCTTCCAAGCGTTGTAGAAGTCGATGTTGTTGAAGTTATTGAACAGGATGTAAGCAATACGAATCCGTTCTATTATTTCTTTAACTTCGGTGACGAGGATTCTTCAAGTCAGAAGCGCGAGTACAAGCAGTCTGGGCTTGGTTCCGGTGTTATCGTAAGGAAAAACGGCAACACGTATTATGTGCTTACGAACGATCATGTTGCAGGTGATGCGACGGAAATAACGATTAAGCTTAATGACGGAAGGGAATTCGAAGGAAAGCTCATCGGAACTGACGACAGAAAGGATATCGCGCTTGTTTCGTTCGAGTCTGATGACAATACCCTTACTGTTGCCAAGCTCGGAGATTCTGACACGGTTCACGTCGGAGACATCTGTTTCGCGATGGGTGCTCCTTTAGGCTATTCATCGTCCGTAACGCAAGGTATTGTAAGTGCTCTTGGACGCACGGGCAGCGACATTGGTAATATCAGCGATTTTATCCAGACGGATGCGGCAATTAACCAGGGTAACTCTGGTGGTCCTCTTGTGAACATTTATGGCGAGATAATCGGAATAAACACATGGATTGCGTCGCAGTCCGGCGGTTCGCAGGGTATAGGTTTCAGTAACCCGATAAATAACGTGAGCCGTGCGATAGACGATTTCATCAATAACGGAAAGATTTCATACGGTTGGCTCGGCGTTTCACTTAGCAGCATCACGGATGAATTTGCAAAAGCACTGGGTCTTACGAGTACTTCAGGTTCGTTCGTGAATAGTGTCTACCTTGATTCTCCAGCTGCCAAGGCAGGGCTTAAGCCTGGTGACTACATCATCGAGCTTAACGGCAAGACAGAGAAAGACACAGATCAGCTTGTCCGCGAGGTCGGTGATCTTCAGGCTGGAGAGATTGCGAAATTCAAGGTTTTGCGTAACGGCAAAGAAATTTCGCTCGATGTTAAGATTGATTCGCGCGAGAACGCTGTGGTAAACGACAGCTCTAAGCTTTGGCCGGGATTTATCGCATATCCGCTTGATGATGATACACGCAAGCAGCTTAAACTCACTGATGAAAAGATTCAGGGTATAGTCGTTTCAAGCGTTCAGACAAAAAGCCCGGCAGCTTTGTTGCGCTTGCAGTCCGGCGATATAATCACAGCGGTGAACGGCAAGAAAGTCACTACGGTCGGTGAATTCTACGCAGCGCTCGCGGAGCTGACAGGCAAAGAAGTTTGGTTCGATTTGTATGCGGACGGACGGGAGCTTTCGACTCAGAAGTTCAAGTTTTAGTTTTGGGTAGAAAAACACTGGTGTGAATAAGTAGCACTGCGAAAATGCGTAGTGCAAAAAAAACTTTGCACGAATATACAAGGCTTGTGGAATTCTTACGGATTCTGCAAGCTTTTTTTTCGCAAAATGCAAGCAAATTACGCATTCTGTGTTGTTTTTTTCGATTTATATGGTATAATATTAAATATCTCTAAAAACTAAAATTATTTGAGTTTTTGGAGAAAAATCGTGAGCTTGAGATTGCACATGAATTTGTTGTTTGTTACAAACTCAATAATCGACCGCATGTAAAAGATATCTTTCTACTAAAATTCTTGCATTGAGTTGACAAATCATATATCATGGTGCTAAAAATTCTTCGTTTGGGGTAAAGAGGGGAACTAATGAAAAAAAACAACTTTTCGTTTATCAGCAAGAACATAGATAAAAATTTCAATATGTTTCAATTCCGTAAACAGATGCCGAAATTTGTGTTCGTTCTGATTCTGGTTCTGTACCTCATTACTTCTGTTCTTGTCATTAGTGCCGCAAAAAGCGAGAAAATAATAATTCTGTTCGGGATTGAGGTTCCTGTTACTATTTTTACGGGCGTTTTTTCATCATTCAGTAGCATATGCATTATATGGCTTGTTGTGTTTTTCCGGAAAACCGGTTTTATAACTTCTTTCATATTGCTTTTTATTCAGTTGCCTTTGATGCTTATAAATTTCTTTGTACGACACAACAGCACAAGCATTCCTGGTGTGTTTATGAACTTTTTTACAGCCGTTGCCATCGTAATTATCTATATAAACGATACGATAATCGAGAAATATCAGGAGAAAATCCGTTATCAGGCGGTGACAGACACTCTTACCGGGCTTCCTAACCGATTTTCATGCACGGAGCTTATCGACAATTTTGTCAAAGGCGGAACGGCTTTCACTGTAGTATCAATAGACCTTAACAATTTCAAGAGTATAAACGATACAATGGGCCACGAAATTGGAAACAAAGTGCTTCAGGAGATTGCTTCCCGCTGGGACGCACTTGCGAAATCAAGAAGGACGAACACAGTCGATTTTGTAGCTCGAATCGGTGGAGATGAATTTGCGCTTGTTATTATTGGATATAAAAATAATACCGATGTGCTTGATACGATCAATGCTTACCGAGAGGAAATTGAAAGGGTTATCACTATTGATAACTACGATTATTATGTGACGGCAGGATTCGGGTATGCGAAATATCCTACAGATTCCAGAGTCGGTATTTCAATGCTTGCGTGTGCTGATGCAGCCTTGTATGCTGTGAAACAGCAGGGAATCAATAACAATATTCTTCGCTTTACACCGGGATTTTTGGAAAGTGAGCGTTCTATTGAAATGGTGCGTAAGATACGAAGTGCTTTGTCGAATCAGACTGTGTTTTTCTATCTTCAGCCACAGTACGATTTGTCGCATAAACTCCGTGGTTTCGAAGCTTTGGCGCGTATGAAAGATTCCGACGGCAAGCTCATAAATCCATTTGAATTTATTCCTGTCGCTGAGAAAAACGGACTTATAGATCTTGTTGATATGACAGTGTTCCGGCAAGCGGTAAAATTTTTGGCTGATGTGATTCAAAAAGGCAATACTGACGTTACGATGAGCGTCAATGTTTCGATATGGCATTTGATGAAGAACAGTTTTATCGAGGAGATAAGGGAAGTTATAGAGTCCAACGGAGTTCCTGCTGATCATATTGAACTTGAAGTAACCGAGTCCATCATGGTTAATTCTGCAGAAAAAGCATTACGCCGCATTAACGAAGTAAAGAAGATGGGGTTAAAGGTTGCGATAGATAATTTTGGAACAGGATATTCTTCTCTGAGCTATCTGAACAAGATTCCGTCCGATTCGCTGAAAATAGATAAGTCGTTCATAACTGCAATGAATGGCAGCGAGGCTTCGAAGCAGTATGTCGCTTCTATTGTCTCTATCGGTCATATTCTTAACTTAAAGGTTATTTCTGAAGGTGTAGAGACTCCTGACCAGATTGATGCATTGCGTGAAATCGGATGTGATTACGTTCAGGGTTATTACTGGGGAAGACCTATACCGCCGGAAGAAGCTGCGAAACTTGTATAGCTTCAAAAAACGGGCGAGGGGGTGTAGGGATTCGCGAGCGGGAAGGTCGTGGACCTGCCTGCGATGCGAAAACACGCGGAGCGTGGTCGGAGGCGAATGCCGTAGTCCCGGAACACCCGACGTAACCGCGTCAGCATAGGTTACGCGCCCCCGTATTATAAAAAATCATAGTTTTTAGAGATTTACTTGACATATTTGTGATATGTTAGGATATTTAAACTATGTCGGTAATCAAAAAACTAATGCAGGGGCTTGAGAAAAAATACAAGACTGCAACGGTCGTCGCGCCCCTGACGATTATGGGGGAAGTTCTGCTTGAAGTGCTTATCCCCCTCATCATGGCGCGTATCATTGATGTAGGTATTGCAAATAGTGATGTAGGTTATGTAGTGAAAGTCGGTGGTCTTATGGTTGGCGCGGCTTTGCTTTCACTTGCGTTTGGCTGTATCGCAGCCCGGTTTGCGGCTGTCGCAGCTTTTGGTTTTTCCCGTAATCTTCGGCGCAGACTTTTCAACAAAGTTCAAGATTTTTCTTTCGGCAACGTTGATAAATTCAGTACAGCGTCGCTTGTGACCCGCCTTACAACGGATGTTACGAACGTACAGAACACTTTCCAGATGATAGTGCGCATGTGTTTCCGTGCACCGTTCATGTTCGTCAGCGCGATTGTCATGGGCTTTTACATGAACAGCCGCCTTGCGCTCGTTTTCCTTGTGTGTATACCGCTTATCGCGATTCCGGTCGGCTTGATAATGGTGAAGACATTCCCTCGTTTCCAAAAAATGTTCAAAAAATACGACGCTCTTAACGCCGCCGTTCAGGAAAACCTTATCGGTATAAGGGCTGTAAAGGCTTTTGTCCGCGAGGAGCACGAGAAAGAGAAGTTCGATAAGACGGCGGACGATTTGCGCAAGCTGCAGGTGAACGCGGAAAAGCTTGTCGTTCTTAACGGCCCGATAATGATGCTTGTCACATATCTTGGTGTTATCGCCGTTCTTTGGTTCGGCGGAAACATGATAATCGTAGGCGATATGCAGACTGGCGAGCTTATAAGCTTTATAACGTATCTTACGCAAATTCTGATGTCGTTGATGATGATTTCGATGATTTTCGTCATGCTCAACATTTCGCGTGCTTCTGTACAGCGTATTTGCGAGGTTATTGACGAGGAGATTGATCTTACTTCTCCGGCTGCTACTGCGGAATCTGCTGTTCCGCCTGCGGACGGTTCAATCAAGTTCAAGAATGTTTCGTTCAGTTACGACAAGAACCCCGATACGGCTGTTCTTCGTGACGTGAACTTGGAGATTCCTTCCGGTGCGGTTGTCGGAATTATCGGTGGTACGGGTTCTTCCAAAACGACGCTCGTTCACCTTATCCCGCGCCTTTACGACGTTCTTGACGGTTCCGTTGAGGTAGGCGGACGTGACGTTCGTTCCTACGAACTTGACGCGCTTCGTTCCAGCATTTCGATGGTTCTCCAGAAAAACGTGCTTTTCACAGGAACTATCGAAGAAAATTTGCGTTGGGGCAATCCAAACGCGACTGATGAGGAAGTAAAGGCTGCTTGTGTCGCCGCCTGTGCTGACAGGTTCATTTCGTCTTTCCCGGACGGCTATAAAACTGTGCTGGGACAGGGCGGCGTGAATGTTTCAGGCGGCCAGAAGCAAAGACTCTGCATTGCACGCGCGCTTCTGAAAAAGCCGAAGATTCTTATTCTTGACGACAGCACGAGCGCGGTAGATACGGCTACGGACGCTTCTATACGAAAGACGCTCCGCGAGTCGTTACCTGACACAACGAAAATAATTATTGCCCAGCGCGTTGCTTCCGTAAAGGACGCGGACATAATTTTTGTGCTTGATGAGGGCAAGATTTTGGATTCCGGTACTCACGACAGTCTTCTTAAGACAAGCGAGATTTACCGTGAAGTTTATGAGTCGCAGCTTAAAGGCAGCGGCGATATGGATAAGGTGGAGGAAGACTGATGCCAGGACCAGGAGGCAGGGGCGGTTTCGGTCGCCCAACACAGAAACCGAAGAACGTAAAAAAGACGATAAAGCGTCTGCTTTCATATATGGGTGAGTACAAAGGACTTCTTGTGCTCGTGTTTTTCTGCATTATCTTTTCGTCCGGTGCGATGATTGTTGGAACCACGCTCCTTAAGCCTGTTCTAAACGATTACATAATTCCGCTTATCGGACAGGAACACCCCGATTTGTCGCGTTTCGTCGTTCTTCTTATTGTGATGGCGTGCGTGTACATATTCGGCTCGCTCGTGTCGTATGCGAACAACAGGATAATGCTTCATATTTCGTCGCGGACGCTTTACAGAGTGCGGGTTGAGCTTTTCAACCACATGGAGACATTGCCGCTTAAGTATTTCGACACGCACACGCATGGCGAGCTTATGAGCCGGTTCACGAACGATACGGACACCCTGCGCGATATGCTTAGCCAGGCTTTGCCGCAGCTTTTGTCGAACTCGCTCACTGTTATTGTTTCGTTCATAATGATGATTACGCTGAGTCCTCTTCTGACTCTGCTTGTGTGTCTCTGCATCGTGGGTATGGTCGCAGTCACTGGCGCGATAGCGAAACATTCCGCGCAGGCATTCCGCGACCAGCAGATGAACTTGGGCAAGGTAAACGGCTACATAGAGGAGCTTATTGAAGGGCAGAAAGTCGTTAAGGTTTTCGGTCGCGAAAAGCAGTCAAAAAAAGATTTTTCAGTTCTTAACGACAAGCTTTGCGAGGCTGGTACACGCGCGAACACGCTTGCGAATATTCTTGGCCCGCTGATGAACAACCTTAGCCACATAAGTTACGCCCTTACGGCGATTGCCGGCGTGCTTCTGATAATTACCGGCTCGCTCGATATTGGAACGATCGCTTCGTTCCTTATGTTTTCTAAAAACTTTTCGCAGCCTGTTACGAACATGGCGCAGATGCTCAACGGCATACTCAACTCGCTTGCGGGTGCTGAGCGCATTTTCGCTTTGATTGACGAGACTTCTGAGGTTGATGACGGCTACGTTACACTTGTAAACGCGAACATCCTGCCAGACGGAACAGTTGCAGAGGCGTTTTTCCCGACTGGCCAGTGGGCGTGGAAGCATCCGCATCAGGACGGAACTGTTACGTACAAGCCGCTCGCAGGTGAAGTCCAGTTTGATGATGTTACGTTCGGTTACGTGCCGGAAAAAACAGTTCTTCACGACATCGTGATGACGGCAAAGCCTGGACAGAAAATAGCGCTTGTTGGCTCGACAGGCTCCGGCAAAACGACTATAACGAACTTGATAAACCGTTTTTACGATGTTCCGCCGGGAGAAGACGGACAGGGAAGCAGCAAAATCCGTTTTGACGGCATAAACGTAACGAAGATAAAAAAAGCCGATTTGAGGCGGTCGCTCGGAATGGTTTTGCAGGATACGCACCTTTTTACCGGCACGATTGCGGATAATATCCGTTTTGGAAAACTTGACGCGAGCTTTGTTGAAGTTGAGGCCGCCGCCAAGCTCGCGAACGCGGACTACTTTATACGCCATTTGCCGCAGGGATACGATACTGTTATAACCGGCGACGGCGGAAACCTTAGCCAGGGACAGAGGCAGCTTCTCGCCATCGCGCGGGCAGCGGTGGCGGATCCGCCCGTTCTTATCCTTGACGAGGCAACGAGCTCCATCGACACGCGCACCGAGGCTCTTATAGAAAAAGGCATGGACAGCCTTATGCAGAACCGTACGGTTTTCGTAATAGCGCACAGGCTTTCGACGGTGCGCAACGCGGATATGATTCTTGTTCTTGAGAACGGGCGGATTATCGAACGCGGAAACCACGATGAGCTTATCGCAATGAAGGGAAGATATTACAGGCTGTATACAGGTGCGTTCGAAGAAGCTGCAGACGC
>JAIKVO010000070.1 GCA_024685655.1 Treponemataceae bacterium | reverse complement strand
GAGCAAAAAAGCCCCATGCTCGTTCAAACATGGGGCGCACGTCATTTTTTGAATCAGGGAATCAGTTCTTGCCTAATAATCTCGGACATCTCCTGCCCTTTTACCGTGCCGTCAGGATAATGTTTAATCGTGCGTACACGGTGCTTCCGCGTCTTTTTCGTTTTCATTCTGCTCTCAGCTTCGTCAATGCACAGCATCAGCTCACGATGCCTGCGCTCTTCGTCAGCCAGAAGCCTGCGTTCCCGCGCAAGGTCGTCCTTCGCCGATGCATTCATCCATATGGCACAGAGAAATATCAAAGCGATAATTGGACTGCCTCCTAATAAGGCAAGAATAAACAACAGTCCCATACGGTCCTCCTCATGCTCCTGAACGGAGCTTAAGTTGTATTATCTTCCGTTTTCGGGAAGGTTTTACTCTCCGCACAAACTGATAGCGCGCTGCATCTGCAAATCTTGGTTTGCCGACGGGTTCAGTATCAGGTTTTCGCTTGAAGGAACAATTCCGCGGCCTTCGGGCGTTGTGCCGTCAGGGGTTGTAACTTTTTGCACCGAAACGGAATAACGCCAGCCGTTAGCAAGACACCGCTCCAACGCCAGTGAAAAAACGCCGCAAGTGTGGTTTCCTACTTGCGTTACGTGCGGCTGTGAGCACATCGCCATAGAAAACTCCTCGCCTGCGCTCATTGTCTGTGCGTTTGTCAAAAGGACAACCGGCTTTGTGTACTGCCAGCTTCCGTTTTTCTTTATTTCAAGTTCAACTCCGCTTCCAAAATCGTTCTTGCCTGCTCCGTTTTTTGTGTAAGAAATTGCGTATACTTTGTTCTCAGCGCAAAATCTGCCAGAAATCCGTGTAACATTCCCCGTCAAACCGCCCCGGTTGCCGCGCACGTCCAGAATCATGCATCTTGTGTTTTTAAGAGCGTCCAAAGCCACATCGATGTCCGAAGCCCAATCCTGCTTTTGGTTTATTCCCGTCTGACCGCTTGAAAAAGCCGCGATGTGAATATAGCCAACGGAGCTATCCGTTTTTAAAGTTCCGTAAGTTATGACGTTGTTACCGCATTTTTTTGGGGCAGCTATGTACTGCGAGCAAACCTCCGTTAGCGAAAAACTGTCCGGTGTGGTGCGGTCTTCGCCAGCGTTTAGGCTGCCAAGCGGAGTTTTCACGTACACATGCGAATCTTTAAGCGGATAAAGGAGCGTTTTCAAAACTTCAAAGAATTCCCTATCCGTCATATTTTCTTTAACAAGATTGCGGCAGCTCTCGTATTGCGTGTTCCAGTCAACTCCGCGAACGTCAAACAAAGCGTAAGTTTCGTTATAATCTTGCCACAGTGAGTCGAACATCGCCGGATACGTCAAATCAACTCTCTCTTCGTAAAAAAATGTGCATGATGGCAGTGCGAACAAAACTGCCTGTAAAAAAATCGCAAAAATAATCAGTTTCGCCTTTTTCATATATCCTCCTGTGCTGTGTGGCGTAGTCGCTCAAATTGTGTCGCTGTGTGGCGCATTCGCGCACGAATGGCATTTTTGTCAGCTGTTTGCGGCAAATTGAGCGACCTGCATTTCCGTTAAAAGCTGAATGTGCCGAAAGTTTTGAAATTGCTGTTCAAATAATAGAACGGACGCTCTTTTGGTTCTGCAATTCTTGAATATTCGCAGTCGAATCCCATGCCGAGCGAAAAAAAGTCGTTTGTTTTGACTTTATAATTAAAATCAAGAAATACAGACTGATAATTATGTATGCTCAAAAAGTTTCCGAGCGTAAAGATTTTCAAAAAATCTTCTTCCGCATATTTCATAAGCTGGGCGTCGCATCCCGCATAAGGCGGCCGCACTCCGTAGCCTGCAAGCGGTATGCTGCCCATAAAAGAAAGTGAATTGCGCTCGTTTATCTGATAATTAATTGCGCAAGTAGGGCCTACGGAAAAAAGTCCCGTTATCGAAGGATAGTTTTCAAACTGTAAAAATGCGTTGCAGGCGAAATTGCCGCCGACATAAAAATCGAGTTTTCCGTTTTCTACGGCACGATACGCCAAATCGTACTGAACGCGGATTCTATGGAATGAAAGGCTGCTTTTGAACCCTTCGTAATATGTTTCGCCAGATATGGGATCGTAGTTTTTGTAGACGACAGAGCCGCTCGTCATTGCAGATTCCGGCTTGCACGAGAAATAGTCCAAAGTGATTTTATGCAAGAAATTACCGGAATAAATCTTTGTGTCAAACTGGAATCGCGGAGAAAGAAAATCCTGCGAGATATTCGCAAAAGTCATTTCTTTGTAGCAGCCGAACGTCCAGCTGATTGAAAAGCTCAATTCAACGGATGTTTTTTGTTCAGCAGGTATTGTCGCAGCTGATATGGGCGCGGAACTCAAAAATGTCATGAGCACGATGAAAAAGATGCAGACCCTTTTTTTCGCTCTGTTTTTTCCTGTCATATGGAAACCTCCGAAAAGTTCTTGTGAGCCGATTTGAAACTGCGCTGGGTGCAACTTTGGACCGCTGCCGTGATTTGCTAGCCAAATCTGCTCCAGCCGCGAGTTGCGCCGCCCGCACATTTCGCGTTGTGGCCGCAGTTTTAGAACTCACGATAACAATACACGCTCGGAGGATGAGAAAAATACTAGGGAAAGTACCAAATTTTCGGGATTTGTGAAATTTAGGGGAAACCCTTAGGCGGTTTTAGGCCGTTTTAATGCTCTCCTGCGGGCTCCACATGGCTCGCGAGTATTATCAGGTTCGTGGTTTTCAACAGGCTCGCGGTTTCCAACTGTCCTGCGGGCTTTGAAACTCCTGAAATCCCCTATGCTTTGTTTTGAAGGTGCGAGAAAAGTTCCAGACGGTTTTTCACGCCAAGTTTTTTATAAATGTTCGCAAGATGCGCTTCTATCGTTTTTTCGCTCACAAAAAATGTGCTCGCCAGCTCCTTGTTCGATTTTCCGT
>JAIKVO010000281.1 GCA_024685655.1 Treponemataceae bacterium | reverse complement strand
AAAACGAGTCCCTGAATGCCGGAAATGCCCCAGTCCATCGCGAAGATAAGACCAATCTGTCCTGCCATTGCGCCAAGAACCATACCGAAGTTAATACCCATTCCGGCCATAATCGGCAGGATGAGCGAGAAAACGAGGAATGAGTTACGCGCAATGCGTGAAAGGATTTCGTTCACGATATACGTGGCGGAAAATCCTGAAACCGGGATAGAAACTATCGTAAGGATAAGAAACAGGACCGCGACAAGGTTGTTCGCAAGAAATGAGCCTGTTTTTCTTAATGGAGATGCTAATTTTATCGTGCTCATTTTTTAGCTCCTGTTTTACGTGTAAGTGCGTAAAGTATCATTCCGTTTGAAATTACAATACGTATAACCTCTGACATATCCGTTTGCAAAATGCTGTTTATAACGGACGGTGTCATTGTAAGAATACCCTGGAACAAGATTGTTCCGATTATTACGTTAAGAATTGAGGCTTTGTTTATTGACGCACCGCCAATCAGGATAGCCGCAACAGCCGGGAAGGCCATGTAAAGGGGCGCACCGTACAGCTGGATAAAGCCGAAGCTCTGCTGATAAACAAGGATTCCCATCGCTCCAAAAATCGTGGAGATGATGATGCTCATTGAGCGCATTTTGTTGATGTTTACACCGCTTGAACGCGCGTAATCTGGGTTTGAGCCAACAGCCGTCATCGCCGTTCCTGTCTTGCTCCGCATGAATACCCACATAATCACACAGCAAAGCGCGACAAACAGAATCATGCCGGTAGGGAACGTGAAGTTTTCGCCAATCTTTATGGCGAGGAAATTACTGAGCTGTTTGTTCCAGAAGCCGTCGAGCGTGATTGTTGTACGCAAACCTTTTCCGGCGTAACCCCAAACCATGTTCTCGCTAGAGTATGGCAGGATAAGCCACAGAATCGACATAAGCATAACCATTGCGAAGCCGACGTACATGGCGATTGTCATTTCCTCGCCTTTAACGCGGTTCAGCAGCAAGCCGTAAAGCCACCCGAAAAGAACGGCGAACGGAATGGAGATGATCATTGCGCCGAAGATTCCGCCCCAGCTCGTAAGACCAATCTGCATCGCGATCGTGGAGCCTAAAAGTCCTGCGATTACGCCGAGTGAAAGACCGAAGTTAAGACCGCAGCCAGATTGAATCATTGGAACCATTGCAAGAACAAGAAGCGCGTTCATGCCGAAACGGTTGAATATATCAGATATAGAAGCGGCTATGCTTACTTTAACGAACGGCGCGATTATAAAAAGCACTACAAGGAATAACGCAATTATGATGCGCGGCCATCCGAAGTTCTTTATAAGCGCCTTGCATTTTGCCACAAATTTATTTTCTGTTTTTTCTGTAGAAATTGAATCGCTCATAATAACTCCCTATATGTTCCCTTTTTCGCCGGACATATACAGCGCAAACTCGGTCGGGTTCTCATCCGGAGAAAGGATACCCGCTATTTTCCCGTGGCATACGACTGCAATTCTGTCACAAATTGAACGGAGCTCTTCAAGCTCGCTGGAAACCATGACAATCGTAGTGCCCTGCGTCTTGTTGCGCTCTTTAAGAACGTCAAGAACAATCTGCTTAGCGCCTACGTCAATACCACGGGTCGGCTCGGAAACAAAAAGCAATTCCGGTTCAAGGCAGAATGCTTTTGCTAAGCAGACTTTCTGCTGGTTTCCGCCTGAAAGCTCGCGGGCTTTCTGCTCCGGACCGTTGCACTTAATTTCCAGAAGGTCTATGTATTTTTGAGCAGCTTCTTTCATCGCCTTGTCATCGCGTAACTTGATAAGCCCGCCAAGGAACGATTTTAAGAACATGTCTTTGCTTTGCATTGCGGTAAAAGCGATGTTCCAGTCAAGGCTTTCGTCAAGCAACAGTCCTACACCGCGCCTGTCTTCCGAAACGAAAGCAAGCTTTGAGTTAAGGGCGGCTTTCGGGTTGTTAAGCTCTATAGGTGCGCCTTTGAAAAGAACTGTTCCGCCGGCGGGATACAAGCCCATAATTCCGTTTGGAACGCCGATTTTGCCTTGTCCAGCAAGACCTGCAATGCCGAAGATTTCGCCTTCTTTTACTTTGAAGCTTACGTCACGCACCGTTTCACCGGGCATATCGACCCAAAGATGCTCAACCGAAAGAACTTCCGGTGTATCGAGCTTTCGGGCTTCTGTTTTAGTAGCCTTTGAAATCTCGCGACCGACGAGCGATTCTGCAATCTCGTTGATGTTCGTGTCTTTTGTTGCAACGTCGCGTATGGACTTGCCATCACGAAGCGTAACTACGCGGTCGCAGATTTCCGTAACTTCGCGCAATCGGTGTGAGATAAAGATTATCGCGATTCCTGCGGCGGCAAGTTTCTTTATCGCGTTAAGAAGGATTTCTGCCTCGGATTCAGTAAGAACCGCAGTCGGCTCGTCAAGAACGAGCAGTTTTACTTTCTCGCGGCTTATTTCGCGCGCAATTTCAACGAACTGCTTGTGACCGACCGGCATGTCCGAAACTTTTGTTTCGCTGTCTATTTCAACGCCAAGCCGCGCAACAGACTCTTCCGCGCTTTTTTTCATTTCCGCGCGGTTCAGCGTGCTCAGTCTTGGACCGAATATATCCGCTATAATGTTGTTTTTTGTAATTTCCCGGTTGAGCATTATGTTTTCTGTTGTCGTGAAGCCGGGAATAAGAGAGAATTCCTGATGAACCATACCGATACCAGCGTCAAGGGCATCGAATGGTGAAGCAAAATGAACTTCTTCACCGTTAAGCAAGATTTTTCCGCCGAATCCTCCGGTTTCGGAGATTACTGGCATTCCGAAGAGAATACTCATCAGCGTTGTTTTTCCGGCTCCGTTTTCTCCGACCAAACCAAGAATCTCGCCTTTTTTGAGCGAAAAGCTTACGTCTTCAAGAACGACCGTTCCAGAAAAATCTTTGGTGATATTCTGTAATTCAAGTAAAGGTTTTTCTTCCATAGTTTTAATGTTAGGGGCGTGCTAAAACATTATGGTGTCGATTTGTCATCCTGAGTGACACGCAAATCGGAATTAAATTGCGCAAATCGAAATGACACCGCGCGATTTTAACAGCCTCGTCCTTTTGTTGGAAATGTGTACAAAAAGAAGGGCACCTGCGGCAGTTTTGCTCTGCCGGAAAAGTCAGCCCTTCCTGTTGCATTTGATGCGTCGTTCACGGCCACCTTGGTTGGTAGCCGCTGAACCAGCATTAAATTAGACTAGTCTGTGAACTTGATGTTGTAGTACTTATCTGGTACTTCAACTTCTGTTGTTGGCAGGTAGCCCTGACCCATGATGTATGTGTCCATGTAGATAAGAACGTGGTTCTTTGCGCGAACGCCTGTGTTAGCATCGATGTAACTACCACCGTTCCACTTTGCACCAGGTGTGTACTCACCAAGAGCTGTGTAGAAGTCGCTGATCTTGCTCAAAGAAGCTGTTCCTTCGATGATGCGTTTTGCATACTCACCAAGACCTGCAGAAACAGAGAATCCGTATGAGAATGCCCATGTTCCGAACTTTCCAGGACCAGCTTTTTCAACAACAACTTTCTCTACCTTGCTAAGAATCTTCTGGAAATCTCCGGCTTCTGCTGTAAGGTCGATACCGAAAGCTCCCGGATATCCCATAAGAGGAGAAGGAAGGTCAGCTTCTACGAACATTCCGCCGTAAGTTGCAAGCTGCTTAAGAAGTGGCTCTGTATGAGCATCGTTTGTACAGAAGAAAGCAGTGTCTTTTCCGTACTTCTGAACCCACTGCGGAACTTTCTCAAGGATGAACTGCTGTGCACCTGCTACACCAACGTCTGATGTTGGGTCTGGAGCTGTCTCGAAGGCGAATTCAAGACCGAGATCCTTACAAGCCTCTTCCATGATCTTGCGGCGAAGACCGAGTGTCTCATAAGACATATGGCGTGGGAAAGAAATGTGTACGAATGTCTTTGCGCCCATCTGTTTTGCAGCCCAGATGATTGTGTATCCGCGAGAGATAAAGTCTGAGTTTACAGCAAGGTCTGCTGTTGTCTGGATAACACCTGGATCCTCGTGTGGCTCACCAGCGAAGCAGAGAATGTCGCTTCTCTTTTCCTTAACGCGTTTGAAAGCCTCTGTTGTTCCAGGAACAGCCTGGTTTACAACGATAGCTTTCATGAGTGGGTCATCTGCAAGTGCTACAATCTGGGAGATTGTTGTCTCCTGCTGTGACATGAAGTCATCTGGATAAGTGATGTGCTGGATCATTCCGCCTTCACTTGCCTTTCCATAGCGCTTGATAAGCTCTTCCGCACCACGAAGGTCATCTTCTGACTGTGATACTGTACCGGTAACGATACCGATATGGAATGTTTTGTTTTCCTG
>JAIKVO010000259.1 GCA_024685655.1 Treponemataceae bacterium | reverse complement strand
ACCCCCTCTCCTAAGGGCGATGCCCCTAAAACCCCAGAAAACTCTACGCGAGTTTGCGAAGCAAACTCGGTAGTTCGCGATAGCGAACGTCCGGACACCCCCGCAACGCCCCCGCAGGTCCTTCACGGTGTAAACCTTACTATGAAACAGGGAACAACGACCGCGCTTATTGGGGAGTCGGGAAGCGGAAAATCCACGCTAGCCAAGCTTCTTGTCCACTTTTACGACGTTGACAGCGGCAGCATAAAGATCGGCGGGCAGGACATAACAGACATGTCCATAGAAGCTCTTAACAACCAGATATCTTACGTTGCTCAGGAGCAGTTCCTTTTCAACACGACGCTCTACGAGAATATCTTGATAGGCCGCCCGACAGCGACACGTCAAGAAGTTCTTGATGCTGCCCGCCGAGCACAGTGCGACGAATTTCTTTCCCGCTTCCCGTACGGCATAGATACGCTTGCAGGCGACAGCGGAAAGCAGCTTTCCGGCGGTGAGAGGCAGCGCATCTCCCTTGCCCGCGCAATCCTAAAGAACGCGCCTGTCATCGTGCTTGATGAAGCGACCGCGTTCATGGACCCGGAGAACGAAGAGAAGATGAATGCGGCTATTAACGAGATTATCAAGGACAAAACAGTAATCGTAATTGCGCACAGGCTTTCTTCAATCAAGAATGCGGACAAGATTTGCGTGCTCAAAAACGGAAATGTCGCCGCCGAAGGTACGCACGACACTTTGATGAAAGAGTCGGATGAGTTCAAAAAGCTCTGGAATGCCTCTACCGCCGCCGCTGAATGGGAGATATAAAATGAAAAAACAGAATAAATCGATGATTGCGATGATGCACCGCCTTGTAAACTCGTGCGGAAAATATAAGGCTTCTATCCGTGCCGCGTACATCCCCGGATTTTTCAAGGGTATGTGCATGAAAGCACCGCAGATGCTTTCTTTTTTGCTTGTGTCCGGCTTTATGGCAGGAACAATGACGAAACAAACCTGCTTGATTTACGGGGCTGTGCTTCTTGGCTGCGTTATTTTGCAGGCTATCCTGCAGAATGTCTCTGACAGGCTTCAGTCTGCGGCTGGTTTTAAGGTGTTCGCCGACAAGCGAATGCAACTTGGTGACCACTTCCGTAAGCTTTCTATGGGCTACTTCACAGACGGAAACATCGGTAAAGTGAGCTCCGTTCTTGCGACCGACATGAACTTTATCGAAGAGAACTGCATGATGGTTCTTGAGGAGCTTGTCGGCTTTATGATTTCACAGGGTTTGATGATTGGCTTTATGTTCTATCTTGGCTGGCAGCTCGGACTTGTCGCAACGGCTTGCCTCGCACTGATTATCCTGATTGGAAACCTTACGACAAGAAAATCAATCAGCCATTCGATCATGAAGCAGGAATGCAGCGAGCGTCTTACAAGCAGTGTCCTTGAGTTTGCGGAAGGAATCGGGATTATCAAGACGTTCAACCTTCTTGGCGAAAAATCGAAAGAAGTGAACAAAAGCTTTGAAAAAAGCTGCGAGGAAAGCATCCGGTTTGAAATGGCGTATGCTCCGTGGTGGGCAAGCCTTATGATTTCTTACGGAGTCGGTACGGCTCTTGTCCTTCTTGTTGCCGGTATCCTTGCGTCAAAAGGCATGATTACGACCGAATACCTTATGGGTATGATTCTTTTCCTGTTCGATGTTTTCGCCGGAATAAAAGCGTACTACGGAAGCATCGCGCGCCTTACGGTCACCGACGCATGCCTTGACAGGATTGAAAGCGTTTTCGACGAGGCAGAAATCAGCAATGACGGAACGAAGAAGCTTCCGGCGGCTGGTGCGAGTTCTGCGCGCGATGTGCCGGAAATCTCGTACAAAAACGTCACTTTCGCATACGGCAACAAGAACGCCTTGACTGACATCTCATTTGATGTCCAGCGTGGACAGATGATAGCCCTTGTCGGACCTAGCGGCGGCGGCAAAACAACGATAGCGAACCTTTTGGCGCGCTTTTGGGACGTTAAGCAGGGCAGCATAAAAATCCGTGGCACAGACATACGCGATGTTCCCGTCTCCGACTTAATGAACAACATAAGTATGGTGTTCCAGCGAGTGTATCTTTTCCAGGACACCGTGTTCAACAACATCGCTATGGGAAAGACGGACGCGACGCGCGAGGAAGTCATTGAGGTTGCAAAAAAGGCAAGATGCTACGATTTTATTATGCAGCTGCCGAACGGCTTTGACACCGTTATCGGTGAGGGCGGCGCGGATCTTAGCGGCGGCGAGCAGCAGAGGCTTTCTATTGCACGATGTATGCTTAAAGACGCGCCTATCGTTATTCTTGACGAGGCGACCGCCAGTGTGGATGCAGACAACGAGCGGTTCATCCAGGAAGCAATTTCGGAGCTGTGCCGCGGAAAAACGCTTATCGTCATTGCGCACCGCCTGAACACAATCCGTAACGCGAGCAAGATTCTCGTCGTCGAAAACGGAAAAATCGCAGAGAGCGGAACCCACACGGAGCTTATGGCGTTCGGCGGCTTGTACAAGAACATGGTTGACCGCCAGAGCCTGAGTTAATCAGGGCTACGAGGTGCGAAAAAGAAATAATATGAACTTGTAATTAGCTATTGCTAACTATTTTGCAAAGTGATATATTCGCTTTTGGTTAGTTTTAGCTAACTCAAAACTGCGCGCAATTCTCTTTTTTTCGCGAAATGCGCGCCACCAACATTAGCTTTACAAGAGGTTATTATGGAAAAATCAAAAAAGCTTAACGGAAAGGATTTAATCAACATCGGTATTTTTACCGCGATTTATTTTGTCGTAATCATGGCACTTGCCATGCTCGGATTCATCCCGATTTTCATGCCAACTTATTCTGTACTCATGCCTTTACTTGGAGGCATTGTATTCATGCTTTTCCTGACAAAAGTAAAGAAGTTCGGAATGGTATGGATTATGACAATCATCATGGGCATTCTTAATTGGGTTACCGGTATGTCTTATTATGCGCTTGTTATTGGGATAGTTACAGGTCTTATTGCAGAACTGATTTTGAAAAAGGGCGAATACAAGAGTGTAAAATGTGCCGTTCTTTGCCATGCAGTTTTCTGCTTTTGGATTGTAAGCAACTATATTCCGCTTTTCTTCTTTGCCGACGAGTATTGGTCAACCCGCCAGAATTTTGGCCAGGAATATATTGATGCCCTTACAAGAATGTTCCCTATGTGGATGTTCCCGGTTCATATTGTTTTGTGCTTTGCTTTTGGAATTCTTGGCGGTCTTTTGGGCAAGGCGATTTTGAAAAAGCATTTCGCAAAAGCCGGCATTGTGTAAAAAGTTGTATGGTGTGGCTAAAAACGGCATTTTGAATGCACAAAAGCCAAATGGTGCGGCTAAAATTACGGATGTGACATTTTAGCCGTATCGTCTGCCGTGCTCTGCGTCACTGTCTGCCGTGCGCAGTGTCGCTTTTGGCAGTACGCGGTGGCAAGAATTCGCGGCTCATCGGCAAAAACTACCCGGATTTTGTAAGCACAAAAGACATAGAAAACACAGAAGTATCATCTCTGAATCGGCTCATTTGGAAAACTCATTTTGTGGATTTTTTCAAAGAAATATATTATAGTCCAATAGATGGATTATGATACGTGGTACAGAGTTGATAATGTGGCTAAAGTTTTTTTGGCGAGCGCGAATGAACGTGACACCAGGTCTTTTCGCATTACCTGTACCCTAAAAGAAGAAATTGAAAAGCAAGTCTTAAAAGAGGCTGTGAAAATTGCCGCGAAAGAACGCCCTCAGTATCAGGTGACAATTCTTCATGGTGTTTTTTGGCATTATATGGAGCAGATTGATGACGAACCTGATGTTACCGAGGAAAATGACCGTCCATGCCCAATGCTTTTTGACTCCAAGCATTTCGGGAAACTTCACTATCGTGTGACTTTTTTTCACAAGAGAATCAATCTTGATTTTTGTCATGCGATAGCAGATGGTAACGGTGCTATAGAATTCTTAAATCTTATTGTATATCACTATCTGAAGCTAAAATATCCCGATATGCTACCTGACCTAACTATGACAAGCGGTGCAAGTGAAGAGGATCTTTCCGAAGACAGTTTCAGGCAATATTATTCAAAAAAGCAAAAAAGCATCAAGAAAAAAAAGTATAAAAGGGCATATCACATAAAAGGGTCGAAGTTGCCATACAACCAGATTCGGTTTATGGAAGTTCATATGGATGTGAAAGCCATTCTGCAAAAAGCAAAAGAAAACAAAGTTTCGCTGACCTCATATATCGCTTCAAAACTCATGATGAGCATATATAAGGATATGCCCGTTCTTAAGCGAAGTCAGCCGGTTACAATCAGTATGCCGGTTAATCTAAGAAACTACTATCCTTCGAATTCTTCACGGAATTTCTTTAATTCCGTATTTGTAAGTCATTATTTCAAGAGTACCGATACTTTTGAAAGCGTAGCCGCACAGTTTCAGGAAGCTTTGAAACAAGAACTGACTCCTGAAGCTATTGAGACAAGAATGATTGATTATGAAAAGCTTGAAAGATCGTTTTTTATCAAAATTTTTCCGCTTTTCATTAAGAACCTTGTTGTAAATATTGGTGCGAAAAACATTGCAAAAAAAGTTACTGCGGTTGTATCAAATCTTGGAATACTAAAAGTACCCGAAGCACTTGATTCTTATATAGAATCTTA
>JAIKVO010000258.1 GCA_024685655.1 Treponemataceae bacterium | reverse complement strand
TCCGACGATGACTGGCTGTTCACCTCGTCGGATGATGACCTTTTCACGGTTTCTTCCTCCGACGACGATTGGCTTTTTATGTCTTCTTCTGACGATGACTTGTTTTTAAGCGGCTCAGATGATGACATGTTCGGAAGTGATGATGATATGTTCGGTGAAGAAATCACAGCCGACAGCTCTTCTTCCTCCTCGCTTTCCATTTTCTCCGGACTTGACCTTATTAACACAGAGAAAGTGCGTTTCGGCGGCTCCGCGTCATTCGGCTTAAGTTCCGGCGTCAGCCTGACAAATGTTTTTTCTTCGGATGCCAAAAAGTGGCAATACTGGAAAGAGGCGTTATATAACACTTCTCTTTCTCCAAGAATCGGTGCGGAACTTTACTTCGATGCTCATCCAGATGAAATTCTCCGCCTTTACGGAAAAGTCGGCGTTGACTATCCGTTCGCCGCAACCATCGGCTCTGCAACGACTGGCTCTGCAAATGTGCCGAACTTCTATGTGAAAGAACTTTTCACAGATTTCAGCCTTGGCGACAACGTTTATTTCCGATTCGGAAAGCACACTGTAAAATGGGGCGTCGGCTACTTTTTCAGTCCGGCGGACGTTATCAACTTAGGTGCTATTGATCCAGAAAACCCGACTGCTGACAGAGAAGGCCCTGTTTCACTCCGCACACAGATAACTATTCCCGGAACGCAGAACTGTATTTACATTTACGGAGTTCTTGGCGACAAGAATGTTGTAAGAGATGCCGCTCTCGCCGCAAAATATGAGTTCCTTGTAGGCAACTACGAAATTGGAATTGGCGCATGGTGTAAGTGGAGGCGTGCTCCGCGTCTTATTGCAACAGCAACTGGCAGCATAAAGGATATTTCACTTTTTGCAGAAGGTGTTTTCGCTTGGGGGCTTGAAGAGGAATGGGCAGAAAAAAGATCATTTTCTGGCAAAAAACCAGTGTTCCAGGCGACTTTGGGCGGCTCTTACACATGGAACGAACCTAAAATCTCGCTTTCATTGCAGTATTTCTACAATGGATTCGGTGTGAAAAACATAAAAGAAAGCACGCTTCAGGAACTTCTTACTAAGCAACTTAATTATTCATACTGCGGACAGCACTACATAGCGACAAGTCTTTCGAAATCTGGCCTGTTCGACAACAATGACATTGGACTTTCTCTCTTTGGCATTATGTCGCTCACAGATTTCTCCGGAATGGCAAGCCTGAACTGTTCGATTAAGTTGTTCAGAAACTGTTCAATGTCTTTCGGTCCTTCGTTCACGTTCGGTCCCGAAAAAAGCGAATATATCTACCTAAGCGCAATGAGCGACCAGAACACCTTGATGGCAATTATGCGGTCTAATGGTGACAAATGGCGTGGTAATATGGGATTTAACGTCTCATTCTCGCTTGGCGGTGGTAAGTTCTAATTAATTTCTTTTGGGCGAGGGGTAACCGCCTGATGTTTGTGCAAAATGTCATGAACGGTCCCCTCGCTTCAAACTCCTCGACCGCCAGTTATGGCAGTCTGCGAGGTTTTCACAACTCCCTCGCCTTCTCACTGCCACTTCATCCCCACAATGCCGCTCGCTATTATAAAACTCCTTGCATTGCTTCAAAAAAATCCGTCAAGTTTAGCCAAAATTTAGAATTACGTGATAAAATAATAATATGAAAACTGCACGTAATCTTTTTGGTTTTCTCTTTTTCGCTTTCATTGCCTCATCGGCTTTTTCTCAGATAAAAGCAACAACAGGTCTCATCATAGATGACGGAACAACAGAAATAAAAGCGAATGCATACAAGGACAACAAGGAAATATCCAAAGTCATAATACCTTCATCAGTTACTAAAATCGGTAAACTTGCTTTCCAGAACTGTAAAAACCTTACTGAAATAGAAATACCGTCATCTGTAAAGACAATCAGCGATGCGGCATTCCAAAACTGCACAAACCTTACAAAAGTCACGCTCCACGAAGGGCTTTCAAACCTTAGCTTCAGACTTTTCAAAAACACCGCAATCAAAGAAATCACAATTCCAGCGACTGTGACTGAATTCGGAGACGAGATTTTCGCTGATTGCAAGGATCTTATCGCAATAAAAGTAGACAAAAATTCCCTAGCCCATGCGTTTTTCAAGGATGACCCTCGGCTGGCATTTACCAGCAATCCGCCTGTTCAAGCAACACTGCCTGTTGAAATCGGTTGGAAGAAAAATGAGTTTACAACAGAATGGAAAGATTATTCTTGGGAATTTCCTGTTGATAATTTCACAAAGGGGAGCAATACCATTTCGTTCAACTTCACGAGCGGCGGACACAAACTGTGCCTGAAAGATGTAATAATTACTGCTGACGGCAAAACTGTCCTAACAGATAATGAAGAAAAATCAGCTGGAAATAATCCTAAAACAATCATTTACAAATTCAATCTTGACATTGCACCAAAAACTCTCAAAGTTTCAGCAAAGGCCTATACTGCAGGCGGAACGAATTCCAATGGAACAATTATTCTTAACGGTGTCATCATCATTCCTTATGGAAAAACAGAAATAAAAGGCAGCGCATATCTTAATTCAGAGCTTAGGAAGATTACTATTCCGGCGACTGTAACCAAAATCGGTGACAGGGCTTTCAAAGGATGCGCAAATTTAACAGAAATCTATATTCCAGCAACGGTTACAACTTTTGGAAGTTGGATATTCAGTGAATGTCCGAATCTTAGCAAAATCCTGGTTGATAAGTATTCGGAAGCACATGCATATTTCAGTGGCGACGAGCGCATGGTTTTGACGGATACCAAACCTACGCGCTCAAAAGAAGAATGGATCGCATCATCAAAAAGCAACATTATGGACGAAGGTGTGCTTTATATCGCCAACGGAGTGACGAAAGTACAAGATAATCTGTATAAAGACAATGCAAAAATCACTGAAATCCGATTTTCGGACACAGTGGAAAAAATAGGTACCGCAGCGTTCAAAAATAATACCGGACTCAAAAAAATTGTTTTCCCCAAGGCTTTTACTGCAATTGCGGATAATGCATTCAACGGCTGCTCCAATCTTGAGGAAGTAGTTTTTGAGGACGGCATAGAAAACCTCACGCTTTATGGAAATGCTTTCAACAATTGCCCAAAATTGAATTCAGTTTTTCTTCCAAAGTCTATAAAAGAAATAAAAGTTGACGGTATTCTTGGAAATAAAGACACGCGGATTTTCCATTGTTATTTAGGAAGTACAGCACAAAAAGTAATTAACGACAAAGGGTACAAAATCGATTTTATCGGAATTGATGAACAGAACATTGACAACATTGACTTGTCGTATCTGGCTGTTTCCGGAAACACGACAATTAAGGCAGGGCTGCTAAAAACCTTGCCGTTCGAAAAAGTTGACCTGAACAACAACATTATGGAAATAGGAAAAAACGCATTCAATGACAACACGATAATCCGTGTCAAACGAAACACAGAAAGCGACAGATGCATGAGAGCAAACGGCTATTATCTTTGTGAAGTGCTCGCTGATATTAACTTTTACACAAAAGACAAGTCTAAGCAAATAAACGAAGATTTTACACGCATTTTGTGCGACGATGATCCTTATTTGAACTGGACTTCGTACAAATTCAAAGTTCAAGAGCCGCTTAAAATAGAGGAAGTTGATGGAAGAATTGTACTTACTTCGTTTTTACTCAAACCTTGCAAGAATGTTACAGTTCAATTAAATGGTAAGCCGCTAATAAGAAAAAAGACGATCCAGCCGCTTACACGGACAATCCTTTGCGAAGCAGAAAGCTCAATCGATTTAGAGGATTTTGTAATCGGTTCCGATGATCCTTTATACAATACGTTGACATCATTAGCCCTTGACTGGTCAGTTTCGTTCAATGGAAATTATTTCAGACCAACCGACTCTGGCAATACTGGTGTTCCATGCTTGCCGATGTACCCTGTCTATTGCCGGGAATGGCTTGCAACGATATGTAACCATGCCTACGTAATTGCAAGTGATGAGTATGAAGCATTGAACTATGAGTATGTTGAAAAAAAATGGCTCGTTACAGATGATTTTTTAGAAAAATTTATGACAAAAGAAGAGATGTCCTTGCTTTTGGAAAAAACTCGTAATCACACATTTTTGTTAGGCAATTGTGATGGTGGCGGATTGGGAGATTTAGGAGGAAGTGGGCTATGGTTATTAAGTGGCTGGTTCCGTAATTTAGGTAAATCTGGCGGAGCGTTTTATCATGAATTTTCACACAACATGGGGTATAACCACAATGACGGTAACATGTGTAATGATGGAGCCGAAGAAGGATACGGCAAAACGAGCTGGCCAGGAGTAGGTTCAAAAGTATTTCAGGAATTATTTGAAACTGGTGAACTGCCATACACGGATTTGAAACTTTTTAATTCAGACTTCTTTTCCTCAGATCAAATGAACAGGCCGAAACCAGCTAAAGATGTTATTAAAGATAAGGTATTGTATCTTGTAGACAATCTTATGGGCATCGGTGCTGGAGAATACTCTAACTATAACCGTTTTAAGAAAATCGTTTTCTCGTCATCAGTTGAAATAATCTGTAGTGGTGCATTCAGAAACGCACATATCGAAGAGCTTGAAATTCCATCTACAATAATTAAAATTGGTAACAATGCGTTCGCTGAGAACCCATTAACAAAGACAATTGTCATTCCAGACAGCGTAAAAGAAATTGGAGATGCGGCTTTCCTAACCAACAGAATCCCCAAAATTGTAGTACCAGAAAGTGTTAAAAAACTCGGTGAACGGATAACCGAACCGGGTGTTATTTGGGGCGTTAAAAACGGCAGCACGGCTTATGATTACGCTGTAAAAAACAATTATCAGTTTGAAATTCCAGATGAAACATTGGAACAAGCTGCAGCACGAATACTAAAAGAAGATGCCGAGCCTGCACAAACAGACGGTTGGCTAAAAACTGATTTTGAAGAGTACAGTGTCCGCCGATCTTGGGACTTTTCTGACAAACTTGTAGGCGGTGGCAGATACGTTATCCGATTCATTCGGATGAAGGGTCAGCATAATATCTTGTTAAGAGATACTCTATTTATGGCAGACGGTATACCTCTTCAATATTTTCCGACTGAATTTCAAAATGATTATATCATTAATGTTCCAGAGGGTACAAAAAAACTGCAAATGTATGCGTTGGCTTATACAAAAGGACTTTCAGACGCGTACGGAATAATAGAATGTGAAAACCGATAGCTCTTATTTGTCATTTTTGACATTGTGCTTGTGATTATTGGATAAAACCTTCGGAACAAACAGCTATGCGGTAGGGGGTGTAGCCGCGCCGCAGGCGTCCGGGAGCGATGGATTTGCCGGCTTGTCCGGCAATGTCCGAGCGGACGGATGAAGCGCACTGACGCGGAACGGCGGAACACCCGGCGGCAGCTTGCTGCCGCATCCGCCCTGATAGTGAAATTGTAACTTATGAAAAACAGAAATGTTGGTAATATATTAGATAGCGTTTGTGCCAAGCACAAGTAAATCATAACGGCTGGCCAGACGAAAATCAAAAATAAGATACGAGGATTTATATGACAAAACATATGTTAAAAGTGTTATTTTCGAGTTTGCTGCTTTTTACAGTTCTTTTTACTTTTGGTTGCAGTGACAGCGCAAAAAGCGGTGGAAAAAACGCGAGCGGCAGAACTTACGGCATTTCCTCAGAATATGATATGGAATCGGTCGAAATGGAAATGCCTGCAATGGCTATGGCAGCACCTCAAGCTGTTCGGAAAACATCCGCTATGCCGGTTCCTTCACCGAGCATTGAACCGATGGCCAACGGCATGATTATGGATGAGACAGGCGCGGTCGTCGAGGAAGAAACCGAAAGAAAGCTCGTAAAAACAGGTTCTTTGTCTTTCGAGGTCGATAATCTTGAAACAACTGACACGCTCGTGGCCGAATGGGCAGAGAAATACGGCGGATACGTTTTCTCATCAGGCAGCAACCCGACGAATGCTTGGTACACAGTGAAAATTCCCAGCACGAACTTTGATGACGCTATGAACGCCGTGGGAAACATCGGGGCGGTTAAGTCGCGCTCTGTTTCAACGGAAGACGTCTCTGACTCGTACTACGACCTTAAAACACGGCTAGAAACCCGCAAAATAATGCGCGACAGGCTTAGCGAATATCTTCAGCGTGCGGAAAACATCGACAATCTGCTTAAAATAGAAAGCGAGCTGAACAGCGTAATTTCAGATATTGAGTACATGGAAGGCAGCATGAAGCGGCTCAACGGTCGCATCGACTATTCTACAATCAATATAAACGCATCGCTTCCGTTCCGCACTGACAACGACGGCAGTTTCCAGTGGCCGGACTTTGACGACAGCACACGGCAGTTTTTTTCATCCGTAGTTGATTTTTTCAGCGAATTCATTGGAATACTACTTTATCTGATTATTTGCGGTATTCCGACAATCGCAGTAATCATTCTGCTTTACTGGCTGCTTTTCGGCAAACTTGGCATTCTTATCCGCATTTTCAAGAAGGTGAGCCGCCCAAGAACACCAAAAGCTCTGAAACCGGCAAAAGAACCGAAAGAAGAAAAATAGCCAGCTTTACAATTTTGTACCGCACCGTCTGTAAAATTACGGTATTATAGCTGGCATATCAATTATGTCAGCTATATAAGTCACAATGGTTACAATATTTCTATTGTTATTAATCACTTTTTATTTTATCATAAAAAAGTATGTCCAGTTTTTTTGCAGGCGGGTTGCTTATCCTTCTTTTGCAGCTGCCCATTGTACTTAGACCGATTTTTTTCAAAAAGCCACGAATCGATGCAATTGTTATGTTCCTTCCGATTTCGGTTATCATTACAGGGCTGTATTTGTTTGCATTCGGTCTTCATTTTTTCTCAATAATGCTTTCCATACTGGTACTGCTTGTTTTTTTCACGAACTTTCGTGCAATGCTCCGTTTTAAGAACAGACTTTTTGTCGATCATTACAGCTTTCCTTTTTGTGCGGCATCATTTATAGAATTATTAGCGATATTGGCATTGAGCGTCATTCTTGTATTGTATTGTCCTGTAGCTGACATGGAGCTTTCTCTCAATTTCAACTCAAAGCCTGAATTTACTGTTACTAAAACGATGTACACAGGAAGCGCATACAGGGGCATGCAAGAGCGTGAAAAACTTTTTGACCCGGTAAACGCTGTTTTATACACGTATTCACCTTCCGTTAATAACTCTGCAAACACTAATGATTCTTCTAATACCACGAATTCAAAACCGAACGAAATCTTTCTATGCATCGGGGGATGTTGCGCTGACAGATACGATTATGCCCCTCTCCTTAGACAACTTGCGCAAGAAGGTTATACATCGCTCATTTTAGAAACGAATGCCGATGACATTAAGTTTTCAGCAGAAAAATGGGATAATTCATTTTTACGTCCCTTTATGATGCGCGTTATCAATAAAAGGGATCCTGAACGTTACCAAAAGCTTTCAGATGAGTTTTATAGTAAGAAACTGATAGAAACTCAGGTTCTTATCGATATCGCAAAAAAACGATATCCGGAAAGTAAGCTATACATTTTGACGGACGATTTTCCAACCGACATGATAAGCGGAGCATTTCCTGAATATACTAATATCCCTATGGAATTAGACGGTTGTGGGCTTATTGCTTTGACGAAACCCGCGGAGGCAGTTTTCGTAAATCCTGACCGATGGAGCAGAAAAAACCGCGAAGAAAATTTCAAGCTTCCGGAAAAGCTTACAGAGTATATTAAGAAAAGCATGGATAATAGGAAATAAATTAAATGACACTGAATGAATTTGATACATGGGCAGATTCCTTTTTGAAGCGAAAAGATTTTATGGCTGATATATCTATGAACGGTATACAGGTGCAAAACAGCAACCCAGACGGAAAACAGATAAAAAAAGTAGCTTTCGCAGTTGACGCATGTTTTGAGACAATAGAAAAAGCCGCAGCCGAAAATGCGGACATTCTTTTTGTTCATCACGGTCTTTTTTGGGGTTCACCACTTTCTGTCACTGGGAATCATTATAAACGAATAAAAGCATTGCTCGATGCTGATATGGCTCTCTATGCGAGCCATATTCCACTCGATGCTAATAAAGAATACGGAAATAATTACGGTCTGGCTAAAATGCTCGGATTGGAAAAACTGGAACCGTTCGGAGAATGGCGAGGCATGACAGTAGGTGTTAAAGGCGAGTTTGCCGAGCCTGCAACAGTGGAGAGCCTTGTAAAAAAGCTGGAAGAAGACGGCTCAAAATGCAACGCTGTGATTCCGTTCGGACCAAAAGAACTGAAATCAGCAGTAATTATTTCCGGTGATGGGGAAAGTGATGCAGAAACAGCCGCGGATTCTGGGGCAGATGTATTTATTACCGGAGAAATCGGGCATGTTTGCTATCACATGGCAAAAGAAAATGGGCTTACCATTATTGCGGCAGGTCATTATAATACAGAAACGGTGGGTGTATCTCTCATCATGAAAAAATTAGCGTGTGAAACAGATATACAGACGGTATTTGTTCCTGCGCCTACTGGTTTATAAACGGGGTAAAAAGTGTCTGATAAAAAGATGAGCAAGATGGATGTAAAAAATCAAGAAATTACAACGGAATCACTTAATGAGTCGATAGTTACAGAAGATCCGAAAAAAACTAATGAAAGTTTCAAAAGAAAATTGATCCCTGTGTTTTTTGGAATAGGGGTTTTTCTTTTTGACCAAATTACAAAATGGCTTGTTATAACATATATTCCTTTGTACACTATAAGATTACGTTTTTTCGGAGACTTTTTGCAAATTATCCATGTACGTAATTTAGGTGCGGCTTTCAGTATAGGCGGTTCTTTACCACAGACATTGCGTTCTATTCTTTTAGCAGCAATTCCTGTTGTTATCCTTATTATTGTCATGGTCGTGTATTTCCGTAACAATAGTTTTACATGGGTTCAGAGATGGTTCATTTGCGGTGTTGCAGGAGGTGGATTCGGCAATTTATTTGACAGAATCTTCAGAGAAGATGGAGTCGTCGATTTTATTGATGTGAAATTCTTCGGACTTTTCGGCTTCGAACGTTTTCCAACTTTCAATATGGCGGATTCTTTCATAATGGTATGTGGTATTCTGCTTATGATATCTTTTTTCACTCAAGTGAGAAAAGAAAGAAAAGCAAATAAAAACGAGAAACCAGCAGAAGAGAATAAAGAGAATAAAACAGCGCAAAAAAAAGCAAAACCGTATCGCGATTAATCAACAACTAAGATGATATTACGCCTTCGGTAAAAAAATATGGCAACCCCTAAATATCATGAAAGTGAGTTTTAGAGATGCCTCAAATACAGATATTTGAATTTATATAGGAGAAATCAAATGACAAATAAACAAAATACAATTGTATTTATCATTGTTGGAACAATAGTAAGCGTTCTTCTGACACTTTTGATTGGTATTACGCTCATTTTGCTTTCGTTTTTAATTTTCAAAAACAACCCAGACGCATTTACAGTAGCTTTCGGTATTTCATTAATAGCGTCGCTGTTCCTTTCCATGCTAACGTATCAAAAACTTGTAAATTGGGTAATAGTAAAATTTAATTTGGCTGATAAACTCGACCCTCTTTTCGTGAAAAAACAGAAAAAACACTAGGCATAAAAACAAGCTCACCGTTCGTAAGCTTTGCATAAAACACTCGCGCAAAAAAAAAGCCGCTCGTATTATACAAGCGGCTGTAAAAACCATTTTATTCACTGATCAATGCCCCAATGTTAAGCATCGGATTAAAACACGGCACGGATCAATAGCCATCGGACATCGATCTGTTTATATCACGCTGACACAGTTCCTGGTACACAAGGCTACGTGTCTTAAGCTTATCTTTAAGCTCCTGCGGGAACGGCATAAATCTCCAGAAAATTCCACGAACTTCCTTATCCAGTTTTTGGACACCCTCGCTTTCCTTCGTCATCCAAAGAACATAGTCGTTTATAAAAAATTCTTTAAGATCACCTTTCAGTTTCTGCGAATCTATCCACTGGTAGTATTGTCCTGTAAGACCTTCTTCCATCCAGTAATACGAAGCCTTTTCTTTTGCAACTTGCCAACGAAGATCCGCAACGGCAGTCAGTACTGCAATCTGTAGGCTTTTTGGATACATCGGAACAACAATACGGCCACGGCTTGTTACGCGATTGTAGCGGTCAAATGGTTCCCAACAGAATCCGGTATCTCCATAAGTTGGAACAAGAATAACATAAGGAACAATGCGGTTCAGCATGTTTTTATGGACACGGCAGAATGCACCCGGATCGATAGATTCAATCCAAGCCATCATGTCTATTACATTTTCGCGGAAACCGGTCTGGCGCGGAATACAATGGAAAAACTCTTTGGTAAAAACAGGGAAATGATTTCCTTGTCGTCCTACCGTCATTTTTGACATCTGGCGCACAGTATCAATTTCAGTATTTACATCAGCACTGCTTACTTCCGCAGCATCTGGGTTTGCTGCTAATTTCTGCTTAAGGTTGTCGCCAATTTCTCTGGCTTCTTTATATTCTGCAAGGTTTGAATGCAAATCTTTGTCTATTTTCAGAAGCTGACGAAGCCTTTCATTAATCTCGGTAACCAATTTTTTTTGAGATTCTGAATATGGCGAAGTATGTGGCTCAAGACCTGGAATTACATGATGCTCACACAAGCTGTTCAGACGCGCTTTGATATCGGTTTCTATCATCGTACGCTCTGATTCTTTGGCAGTAAGCAAGTTTTCCGATGTCTGGAGCTTACCCATATTCTTGCTCTGAAGTTGTATCAACCGCTGTGCTTCTTCTGAACCAGTACCTGTTTTTTTCTGAGGACGTGCTTCATCTGTTGCAGAAAGCGTAAGCCGTCCTGTTCCAAGCAAATCGAACCATTCATCAAGGTAGTAAATCGGTTCATCATAAGTGTTTTCAACAAAAGCAGATGAAAAAAGATCTTTTTGCTCAGGTGTAAACAAAGTTGGCAGAACAACGGCGTATCTTATCAGCATCCGTTTTGCAAGAGGAATCGTGTGATCAGCCATTTTGGGAGCCAAAGAGCGCACAAATTCCCAATAAATATTAACCATCTGCTGACGATATACTGTTCTATCCTTTGGATCTGTACAAGTAAGATACTTCGAAAGAAGATTGTGGAGTTTTTGAGAAGATTCTTTTTCTCCAGAAAGGGCAAGCTTGTAATATTGAGGATCCGAGAAAACTGCATTCTTATGATCCGAGAAAAAATTTTCAATTGGTTTGAACTGTTTTCTGCTTAAATCGACTTTAAGCGGTTGTTTATCATCAGATTGTTCAGGCGGTGCCTCTAGAGCTGGTTCAGATTGATCCATCTGCTCTATTATTGGAGGAACACTATTATCTTGGGGTGAAAAATCTGTGCCTGAAGCAGCAGCGGCATCCGCAAGAAGTTTTGCAATTGCTGGGTCTAATTCATTATCCATATTCGATAGTTTAGCATCAGAACACTATATTTTCAAGCATTATCACTCATAAGATAGGGAGCAAGAATATTTTTCTCGCGAATATTTGTACGTGTCGTTATCTTTACAAAATCAGTCTCCCACTTCTCGCTGATTAATTGCCCACTTTTACGGACTTCCTCCACGATATATGATTTTTCGAGCGGAATTGAGTAATGTTCTTCACTACCAAGTAGTTTTTCAGAAATAACCGATTTAAGTTCCTGAAATCCGATTTTTGCTTTCACACTGATAGAAAGAGAATCGGGGAAGATTTTGTTTAACCGATTAAGTATTGTATTTCCTGACATTTTAGGTGCAACATCAGGATTATCGAGCCCCGGATATGTAAAAACTGAACCATCGAAACTGGAGCCTGTAAGCAAATCTGTTTTATTCAGAAGAATTACAGAAGGAACAGTATTGGCATTGATTTCGGCGAGAACTTTCATTACGGTTTTGTATTGATTTTCGATATTTGGATCCGAAGCATCTAACACAATAAGCAGAAGATCGGCAAGTGCAGCTTCTTCTAGTGTTGATTTGAAAGCATCTACAAGATTGTGTGGCAACCCATCGATAAAACCAACCGTGTCCGTAAGCAAGACAGCTGAGCCGTTGCCTAGAGGAAGTCTTCTTGTTGTGGGATCAAGCGTAGCGAAAAGTTTGTTTTCAACAAGAACATCCGCTCCCGTAAGGGCGTTCAGCAAACTGGATTTTCCCGCATTTGTGTAGCCGACTATAGCGCATGTCGGCAACGGAATTTTATCGCGTCTTTTTCGGTTTGTTTTACGGTCTTTTTGAACTTTTTCAAGTTCCTTTTTTATCCGGTACATTTTTTCCTGCACAGCACGCCTGTCAAGTTCCAGTTTTGTCTCACCTGCTCCTTTTGTGCCGTAGCTTCCGCCACGCTGCCGCGCCATGTCACCGTAAGTGTGCGCAAGCCTCGGAAGCGAATACGCTAGTTTGGCAAGCTCCACTTGAAGCACTGCTTCTTTTGTCCTAGCCCGCTGTGCAAAAATGCGGAGTATTACTTCGTGCCTGTCGAAAACTGGAACGGACGCGAGTTTTTCCCAGTTCCGCTGGTGTGTCGGGGAGATTTCAAAGTCAAAGATGATGCAATCCGCCTGTGCTTCCGAGGCTTGCGCAGCAATATTTTCTGCTACGCCTGTACCAATACCGTACCGAGGGTGCGGCTTTATGTTCGTCAGAATGTGCTCGCCGGCTATCTCTAAGCCGAGCGTGTCCACAAGCCCACGAAGCTCGGCGAGAGCGTGCGAAAATTGCGGAGTTGCAGATGTTGACGCAAGTGTGTCACTCGCGAGCGCAGTACTCCGCACAAGCGAGGCTAGCCCCGCGTTTGGCGACCCGCCCGGGGAAGTCGCCGTTACTGCGTCACCACCCGCGGACGTTCCCCCAGCGAGTGCAGAACTCGCCCATTGGCTGCGCGACTCTGCTTTTCCCACAAGGAATGCACGAATACGCTTGTTTTCTTCCGCCTGTAAATCAATCGGTGACTTGCGGTTCGAATTGCGGGAGCCGCCAT
>JAIKVO010000241.1 GCA_024685655.1 Treponemataceae bacterium | reverse complement strand
ATCGCGTTCATAATCACGTCTTCCTGCCGCATGACAGTCTGCGCCAAATCATAAATCGCGTTGAACTTTTCCTGAACCTCTTTTGTGTTCGTAGAAACAAGCTGAATCGAAGCCGAAAGATTTTTCAAGCTGTCGTTGATGTTTTTACCCTGCGCGCTCGACTGTTCCGCAAGCTTCCTGATTTCATCGGCAACGACCGCAAAGCCTTTACCAGCCTCGCCTGCATGGGCAGACTCAATAGCCGCGTTCATGGCAAGAAGGTTCGTCTGCGCCGCTATCGTCTGAATGATCGTCGTCGCTTCCATCAACGTAGCTGACTGCTCAATAATCTGCTGTGAAGTGCTGACTGCTGTCTCAACTGATTTACGGCCATCGTCTGATGCTGTCGTAAGTGCCTCTACAGTCTTGGTATTCTGGTTCAAAATCTGTGTAACACTGTTGATATTCGCAACCATCTCCTCAACTGCGGAAGAAGACTGCGTAACGGCTGCAACCTGTCCTTGAATGCTGCTGTTCAACACATTCGCCTTGCTGATAATCTGGTTGACGGAAGAACTTGTCTCATCAACCCCTGAAGTCTGATTTCTCATCTCATTCTTTACAGAATCAATACCGCTGTTGACGCTCTTGACATTACTCAGGACATTCCCCATCTCATGCCCAAGATTCTCCGCTACTTCTACTGTTGAATCAACAGAATCCTTAAAACTTATGAACAAATCTTTCGTTGAGTCACGTAGTGAATTAAGATGATTCGCAAGCTCGCCAAGCTCGCAACGGATAAGAATCGGAATATCCTCGGTCTGATAATTCTTGTTGGACAAATCTTCTGAGAACTTTCCGATATATTTGATGCAAATGTTTACATCGCGGAGCTGAAAAAACATATCAACAAGTCCCATAAAACCGATAAACGCAGCAAAAGGCGTAACTTTTTTAAGCAAAAGCTCCGCCATCGGCAACATCCTGTTCGCCGGGATATAGAAAATTGCCTCAATCATCAGAACCATTCCGAGCAGGACAAAACCTGAAATCAAAAGACAACGCTGCAGGAACGAAAAAGACATATACTTGCGCTCATACGGAAGCCAGCCAACTGCTTTCTCCAGCCCAGAAACAATCAGAATGTATGAAAAAACCGAGAAAATACACAGACCGCCAAAAAGCATACAGAAACTGTAGAACATATAGGAACTGCCCTGGAACGATGCCGGAGAAAATCCCATGCTCATGTTGTAGCTTGTCTCAAGGAAAGGATCGACAATTACAGAAGTAACAGGAACTGCGAACGCCAAAAGTTCCACATTCCTGACTGTTTTGTTCAGTTTTGCGATAGAAGATTCATCAGTCGGGTCATAACTTTTTACAGCCTTGTTCAGCCAATAATAAAGCGCAACAGGAACAAGAAGAGCCAAGGCAGTAAAAAAATAAGAATAAACATTGTTGCTTGTATACATACATTCCTGAAATGTCAAACCGCCGATGAACACATTCAGCGGAATGTACATAAAGAACGGCAACAAAAAAGCCATCCACATATAAACAAGAATTCGAAAAGGAATAGATTTTGTTTCTGTGGTAGAATTTGAAAAGCCGCTTGTTGTACCCATAAGATGTTTCTCCTGCTGGTAAATTATTTTCTATTCTAACACAGCATTCCGAGTTCTGCAACTATTTTATACATTATCTCCATTTTCTTTATTATTCGGGCTTGTTCACAAGATAAAGCGGAATCGTATCTTCTATTACAATTTTGTTGCCTGCCACAACGATAGCATCACGAACAGCCCCAAAGAAAAGAGAACGGTGAGGCTCTTCAAGCGTTATATGCTCGCAGTGCGTGCTTATATACGAAATATATTCGTCCGCAGTGAGCGTTCGCGTCTTTTTCCAATCCCGGTAAGAAAAGTTTACGAATCCGTAGTTCACGACGTTGTTGTATTCCATGTGCTGCGTGTAGTGCTGCTGAACAACAAAATACTTTTTGTATGCCTCGCCGATTTTGTCATAAAGCTCCTGATTTGGCGAACGCTCATCGGAGCGCGTCATGAACATCGCGAGAGTTCCGCCCGGCACGAGCAGGTCAAAGCACTTTGGGAACGCTATCTGCTCCGGTATCCACTGAATCGTCGCGGCCGAATAAACAAGATCGAACTTTTGCGTTCCAAAATCGTGTTTCTCAAAATCATCGTTCACAATATGGAAATTCTTATATGACGAAAACTTACGCTTCATGAAATCGGTAAAATTCTCGCCGAGCTCAATCGCCGTGTAATTGCAGCCAGTCTCAAGAAGCGGCTCGGTAGCTTGTCCCGTTCCAGGACCGATTTCAAGCACATTCGAGTTTTCATCGATTTTTGCGTTTTTTATAAGCTCCGCAAAAAGCTCGTCGCAGTAGCGCGGGCGGTACCGGTCAAAATCATCCGGGATTCTGTCAAACGTTTTTCTAAAGTCCATTTTTCCTTCCTTTTTGTGATGACTATAATATCGAAAATCGAGTTTTTTTCACAGTATAAAAACAAAATGACTGCGTAGCTGGATTTTTGAAACAAAAAACTTCTGACGAGTGAAACTAGGCGTTTTTCGGGGCAAAAATCCGGCGAGAGCAGCCATCTAGTTGTAATTAAATGAAAACTCGATTTTCAGCACTATGCGTAGTATTGTGCCTGCGCGTTCCAAAGCTCGCTGTACAAACCGCCGTTCTGCATCAGCTTGTCGTGGTTGCCTTGCTCAACGATGCTACCTTCGTCAAACACGATGATGTTGTCGCAAAACCTGCAGCTAGACATTCTGTGCGAAATGTAAATCGATGTTTTACCCTGAACCATTTCGTCAAAACGCCTGTAAATCTCGTATTCAGCTACCGGGTCAAGCGCAGAAGTTGGCTCGTCCATAATGACGAAGGGCGCATCCTTGTAAAGCGCGCGTGCAATCGCAATTTTCTGCGCCTCACCGCCGGAAATCTCAACGCCATTCTCGTCATCATACTGGTAAAGCTGCGTATCCAAACCTTTCTCCAGTTTTGAAAGCCGCTCCTTAAAACCGGCTTTTTCCAGGCATTGTTCGGCGCGGGTCCTGTCGTAATCTGCAGAGCCAGCAACGTTCTCGCCAAGTGGGAAAGAAAACAGGTTAAAATCCTGGAACACAATGGAAAAAAGTGCCGCATAATCCTTGTAGTCGTAATACCGGATATCAACACCGTTAAGCAGAATCTGCCCTTCTGTAGGCTCGTAAAGGCGGCAGAGCAGCTTTATGAACGTAGTTTTTCCCGCGCCGTTCTTACCAACAACGGCGTTCTTCGTGCCGAGCGTGATTTTCTGGTTCACATGACGGAGCGCGTAGTTTTCTGTATTCGCATACTTGAACGAAACATCGCGGAACTCAATCTCAAAAACATTGTCATCGCGTTTTTCTGTCGGAATAGTGCCTTCATATCGCTTGTTCTTAATCTCCATGTAATCGTAGAAAAACGAAAGATACTGGCTTTTTATCTTTATTTTAACGAAATTTTCCGAAATGCCAGTGATATTCTCCACAAGTTTCGTATAACTGCACACATACATAATGCAGTTTCCTGCGCTTATAAGCGAATAAACAGCCTTCAAACCTACATAAACATAGCTTGCAAGCTGCATTAATGCCTGCGAGATAATCGGGAACAAAGCGATTTTTATATCCTTGTTTATCCAAGCAACGCCTTCCTTTTCAAGCAAATCGGTCGTCTCCTGAACTTTTTTCGTCACGAGTTTCTGCATCTTATAAAGACGGATGTACTTTCCGATCGAATAGTCAAAAATCAAGTTGAACCAGTAACTGAAATACCTGTTGTAAGAAACGTTCCGCTCAAAAAACACCATCTGAAGCTTAGACGATTTTTTGTTTGTCGCGTACGAAACAGAAACGTGAATCGCAAGCACGAGCACCATGACGAAAATGCTGTACCACTGGTTAAGGAAAATTACCAGTCCGTTTAATCCGGCTGACTCATCAACAGCTTTCGGAATAAAAAGCGGAACAAGAATCGCGATTGAATAAATCATGGACGTAATCTTTTCTACTATCTCCGCAAAATGATTGCAAAAACTTCCGATATCGCCCGATGCCGTCATTCCATCCTTCGCTTTTTTGAGCATATCCAAAGTTTCGTGCTTCTCCAGAATATCAAAATCAAGATCCATCGTCTTTTCTGTAAGCATTTTGTTCACTTTTTGATCAAGCTCAAAACGCTTGACCCAGTTGATGCCCTCAAGCCGCCAGCGAACAAGAACGAGCGCGTTATCAATACAGAGCATGATGATTACGTTCCTGAAAATCGATTCAAAAGAATCAAGCCGTAAAAGACCGTCAAGAATCAGGCTTGTGAATAAAATCCTGATAAAAGGCTGTGCCGCTGCCATCATCTTAAGCACAACGATGAAGAAGAGATAACCCGGACTCAGACGATGTGTCAGGCTCAATACTTTCCAAACGGTTCCTTTTGTGTTCACGGTTTGCTGCTTATCTGCCATCTGTT
>JAIKVO010000213.1 GCA_024685655.1 Treponemataceae bacterium | reverse complement strand
ATGGATATCTTCTTCGCATACATCTAGATATTGAGGTGCACCGAATAATTCAACTGGTTTATCGTCAAGATCGAAGTTATCGCCTTCATAGTTTTCATCCAAAAAGTTTTGAATATCATCAAAAAGCTTTTCAGAAATCATATAAGATTTTTTATCATAGACAACAAGTATTATATCAATTTCATTGTTAAGCAAAAAATTACTTATTTCTTCAATGGCTATTTTTAGTCCAAGTTCTTTTGGGAAACCATAATTTCCGGTCGCCAACAAAGGAAGCGCAATGCTTTTGCAAGCCAAATCTCTTGCAGTTGCCAATGCGGAAGAGTAACAGTTTCTTAAAATTTGTACAGTCTCTGGTTTTTGGGGATTATAACTTGTTCCTACTGTATGAATGATATATTTAATTCCGTTTTTTTGTAGTTTAAATGATTTTGTGGCGGCTGAGTGACCCGGTTCAATGAGACCGACTTCTTTTCTTGCTTCTAACAGTTCGTTTTTTCCTGCTGCATTATAAACAGCTGTGTCTGTACCACTCCCGATAACAGGCAACGGATTCGCTGTATTGACGATAGCTTGCGTATGAACCTTTGTAATGTCGTTTCGTTCTATTCTAAAAGCCATTTGTGTACCCTTTATGCATTATATCACTTTTAAGGCGCGCGGTTCAGTTGCGGCGGTTGTCGCTTCGCTGTAGGTGATGGTTTACCTGAGCAGCTGCAATGTTTTGGCGTCTTTTTCGCCAGCGAAGAACTTTTGCAGAACTTGCTCGAAAACAGGGAAATCCGGGGCGACTTCCGCGAACAGCGTCATGCTGGATTTGAGCTTCATATCATCGGGGTAGCCCATCACCTGAGTCGGGTTGTGGCTTTCAAGTGCCAAAAGTGCTTCGGATATCTCCACAAGGCGGGCGCGTAAAAGCGGATCGGCGATGTAGGCCTGTGCCTCTGCCCGTCCATCGATTCCGTAATATTCTGACATGGAACTGAATCCTAATCCTTTTAACTGCGGAAAGATGTACCAAATCCAGTGACTCCGTTTTCTGCCAGCTTTAATTTCTTGCAATGCATACGGATAATCTTCTTCCTGCGCTTTCTTGAATCGGTCTAAGTCAAAACCCATATCGGCTCCTTGTTGTCAATTGTTACAAAAACAATATATAGTTAATTAATGACAGAAAATCAATGGACAGAATTTGTAAAAATAAGGGAAGATTTTAAGCGGCGCGTTAAAAACTGGAATGATGCGCTTAAAACCGAAAGTATTGTCGCGCTTCAAAAGGAGCTTGCGGATGCTGACGGAGTGCCACCTTATCCGCTTGAAAACGCGGTTGTGTATAACACAGCTTTTGACGGCGTTACGGCAGAAAGTGATGTAAAGCTTATTGTGGTGGGCGATAACCCCGGAAAATCCGAGCAGCTGAACAAAAACCGTACGTATCTGATTGGGCAGTCTGGCAAGATTGCGGAAGGATTTTTCCGGAACCATGCGGAGCTGGGGATAGATTTTAGAAAAGATGTTCTGATTTTGAACAAAACGCCGGTTCATACGGCAAAAACGAAGGAATTAGTGCAGTTTTGCAAAAAGGCGGGAAAAACCGCCGCGGATATTGTGGCAGAGTCGCAAAAGTATATGGCGCTTCTTGCGTTCCGGTTGCAGCAGCTTTTTTCGTGTGAAATCTGGATTGTGGGCTACGGCGAGCTTAAGCCGAAGGGCATTTTTGCAGGATATCGGGATTGCCTGTACGGATTGTATGCGGGCTTGGGTGTTAGTGAAAGTGCCACCACTGGAAGTGCTTGTGCGGGGCGCGACGCGGCAGGATACAGCGCAGTCGGAAGTGCGAAAATGGGCGATTTTGAGAAAAACGTGTTCGTGTACCAGCATTTTTCGATGAATCGCTTCAGCATCGATTTGAAAACACAAGGTGGCGATTTGCACACGGTGGGCAAACTCCACAGAAAAGAGATATTCGGGAAATAATACGCAACTACGACGTGCGTGAAATGGCTCACAAAAAGGGGCGAATTACAAAGTAAATAAGGAGACGTAAAATTTATGTCAGATATTGTTTCAATAATGGAAAAGCAAAGAAAGTTTTATAGCACAGGCGAGACGTTGCCTATCAGTTTTAGGAAAGAAAAACTCCGCGCCTTGCTTGCGTCAATAGAAAAGCGCGAGGCAGAAATACTCGCCGCACTCCATGAAGATTTGAACAAATCGTCTTTTGAAGGCTATATCACCGAAGTTTCTATCGTCAAAGATGAAATTAAGTTCACGCTGAAGCATCTTTCACGCTGGGCAAAGCCAAAGCGTGTAAAAACGCCTATCACGCTCTTTCCTGGGAAAAGCTACCGCTACAGAGAGCCATACGGAGTTACGCTTGTCATGGCTCCGTGGAACTATCCGTTCCAGCTGACGCTCGCGCCTGTTGTAGGCTCCATTTCCGGCGGAAACTGCACTGTCGTTAAACCATCGAATTATTCCCCGGCAACCTCTGCCATAATACGCAAAGTTTTGTCAGAGTGCTTTGCCGAAGACTATATCGCTGTTGTTGAGGGCGGGCGAGACGCGAATCAGGCTCTTTTGCAGCAAAAGTTCGATTACATTTTCTTTACGGGCGGGGTTACGGTCGGCAAGCTTGTAATGGAAGCTGCCTCAAAGAACCTGACGCCGGTAAGCCTTGAGCTTGGCGGAAAAAGCCCATGTATCGTTGATAAGACAGCGGACATAGACCTGACCGCGAAGCGGATAATGTGGGGAAAGTTTGTTAATGCAGGTCAGACTTGCGTTGCGCCCGACTACATCCTTGTAGAGTCGGTTGTGAAAGACGAGCTTATTGCCGCTATGAAAAAGTGGATAATCACGTTTCATGGCGAAAAGCCTTTGGAAGACCCGGAGTTGCCTAAAATCATTACACAAAAACACTTTGAGCGGCTTTCTGCTTTTGTAGACGGGCGCAACGCAGCAAACGGAAGCGTTGCATTCGGCGGCTCCTCGAACCCTGCGACACGGCAGATAGAGCCGACGTTGCTTGACTCGCCCACCCCGGACTCGCCTGTTATGAGCGAAGAAATCTTTGGGCCTGTAATGCCAGTTATCCCGGTACAGGACATGAATGACGCTGTTGCATACGTTCTGAGCCGCCCAAAGCCGCTTGCACTCTATTATTTTTCGCGCGATAAAAAAGCGCAAGAACGCATGATTAAAACAGTGCCGTATGGCGGCGGCTGCATAAACGACACGCTGATTCACCTTGCAACGCCATATATGCCGTTCGGTGGCGTTGGCAACAGCGGTATGGGTCACTATCACGGAAAAGAAAGCTTTACGACGTTCACACACGAAAAGAGCGTGCTTAAACGCGGAGCTTGGCCGGATGTTCCTTTAAGATATCAGCCTTATGGTGACAAATTGAAGATAGCTAAGTTGTTTATGTAATTAGGGGGTATCTCTAAATGAAAGAAAAGAAACGAATCTCTATCAAAAAGATTCTTCTGATTATTTTATGCACAGTGATTGTGCTTCTGGTAGCCGGAATTTGGTATCTTTCTGTTGCAATTTATAACGA
>JAIKVO010000212.1 GCA_024685655.1 Treponemataceae bacterium | reverse complement strand
AAAAATCTTAAAGTCGTATATCAGTTTAGGCAACTACAAATAAAACCCAACCAAAAAACACTTCTCTTTGTGTGTGCATTAAGAAACTAAGTGTTAGCGCTGTGCAGGGTGAAGCAGCCGAAGGCTGCGCACGGCCACCGCAAGCGAGCGAACTTGTGAGCGAGTGCGGAGGCTGGAGAGATAGCCTTATTCCGCAACAAGCACGAAGTATGAAGCTTCGAGCTACCCAGAACATAGTAACTGCCCATTTACTGCAAAAAGTCTGTAATTTCAACAAGTTTTTGCAGTCCATTGCAAAAACTTTCTATTTTCAAAGTATTTCGGGCATCTCCGTCGTCTGTGAAACATAGCGACCGCCCGCGAAACATAGTTCAGCGGGCAGGAACACCCAATATCTGTAATTCCTACCTATATTTCCACGCGGATAGTGATTTCATCATCGACAAGGCTTTGCAGTGTTGCTTTGTACGCCATTTTCTTGGGTTTTGCCTGACGCAGAACTTTTGCGGCAAGCGCGCGGATGTGCCCTGCTTTGCGAAGTCCAACGTTACCACACAATTTTGAGTCGATGTCTTCTATGCTCACCAGTATCGAATTGGAGTCGTGCGGATTGTAAGGCTCAGCCTGAACCGCAGTTTCAAGAGAAGCATAAAAATCGTGTTTGGCGCGACGAATTTTTTCGGCATAGGCAGGAAGATTATCCACGCTGAGATTGTCCAAAAGATGATCGAGAGTAGACCCACCACAATCCCAACCGTAGAACTGTGTTCCAACAAGCGGAAGTGTCAGGATGGCATTGTTTTTCTTGAACCAACCGATAAACGCCTGGTCAAGGTTTCCTTGTGCCGGATCAAAACCGAGTTTTTCTTTAGCATTGTTGAAAATCAGCGGAATCTCATCCGGGTTAATGTTATTCATGCGCCCATAGCACAGCGAAAACAAGATTTCTACGCTAAAATCTTTCATAATAAACTGGGTCAGCTGTGCGAACTGGTCGAAAGTTTTACGACGGCTTAAGTAAAGCTTTCCGGCAAGGAGAGAATCCTTTGTGTCAACTGCTGCGAGCAACATTCCTACATGGATAAGATACGAATACAAATCACAATCAGAGATATCCACGCCATCAGCGACATATACACACGGATTGACGTTGATGCCATCTGCAAGAAACTCGTAACGGCTGGGGGAAAAATACGTACTACTCGCGATTTTCTGCCAATCGCTTACATCGGGCACATCGCCGGTAAGTTTTCCGACGTAATCGAGCTGCCCTGTCTTGCTTTTTGAAAATTCGAACCACTTTGAACCGCACTCAATCAAGATTTGTCTTTCCATACGAACCTCCTAAAGTTCTGGTCTGCGCTTGGGTTAACCAGAATTTGCAATTAGCGCAGATTTTTGGGGTTCCCGCCAGAGCTTACGCCTGGCGGTCGGGCGTTCCGTGGCTTGCTAACGCGCGGTGCTTACGCACTGGCAGCAAGCTGCCACCACTCCATGCCCTAGCCCACCACAAGTTTACGGTTCTTATTATAAAAGACTCACAGGGTCATATAATGTCACGGAAATGGTGAATTTTAGGATTTTTGACAGGTTTTTGAGTAAATGTGGTACAAGCAAGCGGGTAGCGGTTTATCTGAGCAGTTGTAGTGTTTTGGCGTCTTTTTCGCCGGCGAAGAACTTTTGCAGAACTTGTTCAAAAACAGGGATATCCGGGGCGACCTCCGCGAACAGCGTCATGCTGGATTTGAGCTTCAAATCATCAGGGTAGCCCATCACTTGGGTTGGGTTGTTGTTTTCAAGGGCTAAAAGTGCCTGGGAAATTTCAACAAGACGGGCGCGTAAAACGGAATCCGCGATGTACGCCTGCGCCTCTGCACGTCCGTCAATCCCGTAATATTCAGACATGGAGCTGAATCCCAATCCTTTTAACTGCGGAAAAATGTACCAAATCCAGTGGCTGCGTTTTCTTCCAGCTTTAATTTCTTGTAATGCATACGGATAATCTTCTTCCTGTGCTTTTTTGAACCGGTCTAAATCAAAACCCATATCGGCTCCTTGTTGTCAATTCTTACAAAAACAATATATAGTTAAGTAATGACAGAAAATCAATGGACAGAATTTGTAAAAATACGCGAAGATTTTAAGAAGCGCGTTAAAAACTGGAACGATGCGCTTAAAACCGAAAGTATTGCCGCGCTTCAAAAGGAACTTGCGGATGCGGATGGAGTGCCGGAATATCCGCTTGAAAACACGGTTGTGTATAACACGGCTTTTGACGGCGTTACCTCAGGAAGCGCGGTAAAGCTGATTGTGGTGGGTGACAATCCTGGAAAATCCGAGCAGCTGAACAAAAACCGCACGTATCTGATTGGGCAGTCTGGGAAAATTGCGGAAGGATTTTTCCGGAACCATGCAGAGCTGGGAATCGATTTTAGAAAAGATGTTTTGATTTTGAACAAAACGCCGGTTCATACAGCAAAAACAAAGGAGCTAGTGCAGTTTTGTAAGCGGGCGGGAAAGGTCGTAGCGGATATTGTGGCGGAGTCGCAAAAATATATGGCGGAGCTTGCGTTCCGGTTGCAGCAGCTTTTTTCGTGCGAGATATGGATTGTGGGTTACGGCGAACTGAAGCCGAAGGGCATTTTCACAGGATATCGGGATTGTCTGTACGGATTGTATGCGGGCAGCGGTGTTAGTGGAAGTGCCGTTGCTGGGAACGGTAGTGCGAAGTGCGCTGAGGCGGGATGTGGCGCGGGCAACACGAAAATGGGCGATTTTGAGAAAAGCGTGTTCGTGTATCAACATTTTTCGATGAATCGGTTCAGCATCGATTTGAAAACACAAGGTGGCGATTTGCACGCGGTGGGGACACTCCACAGAAAAGAAATATTTGGAAGGTGATGCGCGACCGTACCGCATGGTTGGCGCGCAAAATAGCGCGAGTGATAAATGAGCGCGAGTTACAAAGTAAATATGGAGGTGTAAGATTTATGTCGGATATTGTTTCAATAATGGAAAAGCAAAGAAAGTTTTATAGCACAGGCGAGACGCTGCCTATCAGTTTTAGGAAAGAAAAACTCCGCGCCTTGCTTGCGTCAATAGAAAAGCACGAGGCAGAAATACTCGCCGCGCTCCATGAGGACTTGAACAAATCATCGTTTGAAGGATACATAACCGAAGTTTCCATCGTCAAAGATGAAATAAAGTTCACACGGAAGCATCTTTCGCGCTGGGCAAAGCCAAAGCGTGTAAAAACACCTATCACGCTCTTTCCGGGGAAAAGCTACCGCTACAGAGAGCCATACGGAATTACGCTTGTCATGGCTCCGTGGAACTATCCGTTCCAGCTGACGCTCGCGCCAGTTGTAGGCTCCATTTCCGGCGGAAACTGCACTGTCGTTAAGCCGTCTAATTATTCCCCGGCAACCTCTGCCATAATACGCAAGGTTTTGTCAGAGTGCTTTGCCGAAGACTACATCGCTGTTGTTGAGGGCGGGCGAGACGCGAACCAGGCTCTTTTGCAGCAAAAGTTCGACTACATTTTCTTTACGGGCGGAGTTACAGTCGGCAAGCTTGTAATGGAAGCTGCCTCAAAGAACCTGACGCCGGTAAGCCTTGAACTTGGCGGAAAAAGTCCGTGTATCGTTGATAAGACGGCGGACATAGACCTGACCGCGAAGCGGATAATGTGGGGAAAATTCGTTAATGCAGGCCAGACTTGCGTTGCGCCCGACTACATCCTTGTAGAGTCGGCTGTGAAAGACGAGCTTATTGCCGCAATGAAAAAGTGGATTGTCAAATTTCATGGCGAAAAGCCTTTGGAAGACCCGGAGCTGCCTAAAATCATTACGCAAAAACATTTTGAGCGGCTTTCTGCTTTTGTAGACGGGCGCAACGCAGCAAACGGAAGCGTTGCATTCGGCGGCTCCACGAACCCGGCGACCCGGCAGATAGAGCCGACGTTGCTCGACTCGCCCACCCCAGATTCGCCTGTTATGAGCGAAGAAATCTTTGGGCCTGTAATGCCGGTTATCCCGGTACAGGACATGAATGCCGCTGTTGCTTACGTTTTGAGCCGCCCAAAGCCGCTTGCGCTCTATTATTTTACGCGCAACAAAAAAGCGCAGGAACGCATGATAAAAACAGTGCCGTATGGCGGCGGATGCATAAACGACACGCTGATTCATCTTGCAACGCCATATATGCCGTTCGGCGGCGTTGGCAACAGCGGAATGGGGCACTATCACGGAAAAGAAAGCTTTACGACATTCACGCACGAAAAGAGCGTGCTTAAACGCGGTGCATGGCCGGATGTTCCGCTAAGATATCAGCCTTATGGTGACAAATTGAAGATAGCTAAGCTGTTTATGTAATTAGGGGGTATCTCTAAATGAAAGAAAAGAAACGAATCTCTATCAAAAAGATTCTTCTGATTATTTTATGCACAGTGATTGTGCTTCTGGTAGCCGGAATTTGGTATCTTTCTGTTGCAATTTATAACGA